>JAYTXV010000357.1:0-12904 GCA_043742805.1 Caulobacteraceae bacterium
GCTCGGGCGGATCCGCCATCAGATCCAGTCGAGAATCCCGACGCCAGCGTCGGACATACAGCCTGGCGGCAATCCGCTTGACCCAACCCTGAAAGGCGCTCTCGCCGCGAAATTCGGTGATCTGCTCGAAGGCAGCCAGGAAGGCGTCCTGGGCCAGATCGTCGGCGAGAGCCGGATCGGCGCCCATCCGGCGCATCAGACCGCGCACCGCCGACCCATGGCGGCGCACCAGCTCGCCAAAGGCCGTGCGATCACCTGCGGCGGCCTGGGTCGCCAAGTCCAGATCATGGGTTGACGCGCGCTCAGCGGTTGACTGCGCCATAGCACCCTCCCCAATCTCGCCCCTCCGACCCGGTCAGACTTTCGCCGAGCCGCGACGGGCGGCCCAAAGCACCAGATAAGCGACGCCAATCAGTCCTGGGATCGCGCCGGCACCGGCCGTGCAGCCACCCGAAATGCGGGCGGCCGTCACGCTGGTGCTCATCAGACCGTACCACAGCCCATAACCGAGACCGACGAAACCGAGACCTACCGCGATCAGCACCACGGCCCTGCGCAGGTCGCTTTCAGGCGTCGAGGGCCGGATCGGCGCGACATTGCTTTGGAGCGCCGCTATCAATTCCGGCGGCACAGGCTGACCCTTCTCATAGGCAAGCCGCAGGGTTTCATGCATCCGCTGGCGATCCTGAAATTTAAGGTAGATCGGAACCAGGATCACCGCAGCCACGAAGACCCAGAAAACGACTCCCATCAGAAGTCCCGTAACGTGCTCGACCATTTGAACCTTCTCCCGTCTGTTAGCGTGCTGGACGGCGAAAAGCCGGCCCCGTCATGAGATAGAGAGGCGTTTTGATAGGCGCATGGATGCGCCGGGTTTGGTGAATTCTTGGTAACGCGGGGCAAGCCTGCCAAATAGTCACATTGGAACACTACGGAGGACAGTCATGGACGCTCAAACAACCCCCGCCACGTCGGACGACAGCGGGCATGGCGGCCTGCAAATCCTGATCAGTGCTGGGCCATCCCGGTTCGTCGCCGACGAGCCCGTCGCCATCGGGGGACTGGGTCTCGGCCCCACGCCTCATGACCTCGTCTCGGCCAGCCTGGCCGCCTGCACCAGCCAGACACTTCGCCTCTACGCGAAACGCAAGGCCTGGCCGCTCGGCGCGGTGCATGTGGAGGTTACGCATGCGCGCGAAGCAGGCGACCAGCCGGCGGATACCTTCATCCGCCACATCCGCCTGGGGGGCGAGTTGAGCCACGAGCAGCGCGCCCGCCTGATGGAAATCGCCGACATGTGTCCGATCCACCGACTTCTGACTGCGGGCGCGCGGGTGACGACCGAAATGGATTCGGTCTAGTCCGCCATTCGCGGCGTCCAGGGGCTTTCAGAGAGAAAGGCCACCATCGACGAACAAATCGATCCCGGTCACGAAACTGGCGCCCGCGGAGGCCAGGTAAAGCGCCGCGGCGGCGACCTCCTCGACAAGGCCCTGCCGGCGCAATGGCGTGGCGCGCAGCATGGCCTCGGTCATCCGGGCTGAAGCCCCTTCGAGCATAGGCGTGTCGATGACCCCGGGAAGGATGGCGTTGACCCTGATCCCATATCGCGCCAGCTCGAGCGCCCCAGCCTTGGTCATCCCGCGCACGGCCCATTTCGTGGCGGCGTAAGCAAACAGGCCTGAGGTTCCCTTGGCTCCGGCTACCGAGGCGGTATTGATGATCGCCCCGCCCCCTGCGGTCCTCATGGGTCCCAGCACTGCGCGCATGCCCAAAAACACCCCCTTTTGGTTGACACCACAGGCCTCGTCGAAATCCGCCGGGGTCGTCGCCTCCAGGCCCAGAGGGCGGTAGATCGCCGCGTTGTTGATCAGGATGTCGATCTGGCCAAAAGCGCTCAGGGTTCCAGCGATCACTGTCTCCCAATCCGCCTCCGAGGCGACGTCATGTTTGATGAAGCGCGCCGCCTCGCCGATCTCTCCCGCGACCCGGGCGCCCAGGCCTGACAAAATATCGGTGAGAACCACCCTCGCCCCCTCGTGCGCGAAAAGACGAGCCTCAGCCTCGCCCTGGCCGCGCGCCGCACCGGTGATGATCGCAACCTTACCTTCAAGCGCGCCCATTGTGGTTTCCTCCTCGGCTCATTTTTGGCCTTCCCTCACCCTGACCGGTATTTTTCGCCGGGCCAAGGCCGGTGCTGCCCGGCGAAGCGGCGAACGCCGTGGCGGTGGCCGGCGGCTTTAGCGGCTGGAGCCAGGGCGTTATCGGGGGCATGTATTTTTACGACGACTGGCGCCGCGAGGTGCGGCAATATCTCAGCGAAAGCGCGCTCTATTGGCTGTTCGAGCAACGGTGTGGCGGATAACGCTTCGACGCCACCAGCTGGATTCGCAGCGCCAGGGGCGCCGACAACACACCCAACGCCGATCTGCAGAATGGACGGGCGCTTTTGGCCTGGATCAACACAGAAATCGCCGACCGCCAGCCACGGACACTGACCATCGCCGAAGATATTTACGACAACCCCATGATCACCGAGGCCGCCGGGTCCAGCAGTCTTGGTTTTGGCGCCCAATTGGGCTTCGGATGATGGGGCAGACGGCATGCCGTTTTCGGGCGGCGGCGGCCTTGGCCCCTACGCCGCCGCCATTCTCTCGCAGTACGCCTAGCCAAGCCAATTTAGGGTTCGATCGCCACGCTCCTCAACGGTAGACTGTGCTGAAGAAGCCCGCCGCGAGGAACCAGGCCATGACCGATCAAAAGCTCCACCCCAAGACTCTGGCCCTGCATGCCGGATGGCGGGCCGATCCTGCCACTGGAGCCGTGGCGCCGCCGATCTATCAGACCACTTCCTACGAGTTCCAAAGCACCGAGCAAGCCAGCAACCTGTTTGCCCTTCGGGAGCTGGGCAATATCTACACCCGTATCGGCAATCCGACATTAGACATCCTCGAACAGCGTCTGGCGGCCCTGGAGGGTGGGGCGGCGGCTCTGGCGGTGGCGTCAGGCCAAGCGGCCTCGGCGTTCTCGATCCAGAACCTGGCCCGAGCCGGCGACAACATAGTCAGTTCGACCGATCTTTATGGGGGCACCTGGAACCTGTTCGCCAACACGCTGGGCGACCTGGGCATCGAAGTTCGCTTTGTCGACCCGGCCGATCCAGAGGCCTTTCGGCGGGCCACCGATGACAGGACTCGCGCTTACTACGCCGAGACCCTGCCCAATCCTAAACTCAGCGTGTTTCCTATCGCCGAGGTCGCGGCGATCGGCCGTGAATTCGGCATCCCGTTGATCATGGACAACACAGCCGCCCCCCTGCTGTGCCGCCCGTTCGACCACGGCGCGGCCATCGTGGTCTATTCCACCACCAAGTTCATCGGCGGCCATGGCACCTCGATCGGCGGGATGATCATCGATGGGGGCAATTTCGACTGGGAGGCTTTCCCGGAACGTCAGCCACTGCTGAATACCCCCGACCGCAGCTATCATGGCGCGGTTTGGACCCAGGCAGTTAAGGCGATGGGGCCGATCGCCTACATCATCCGCGCGCGGGTGGTCCTGCTGCGCGACCTGGGCGCCGCACTCTCGCCATTCAACGCCTTCCAGATTCTGCAGGGTGTCGAGACCTTGCCACTGCGTATCTACGAACATTGCCGCAATGCCCAGGCTGTAGCCGATTGGCTTGTCACTCGTCCGGACGTGACCACGGTAATCCACCCGTCACAGCAGGGGGGCGTTCAACGCGAGCGAGCCGACAAATACTTGACGGGCGGCTATGGGGGGTTGGTGGGCTTTGAGCTGGCCGGCGGCTCCGACGCGGGACGGCGATTTATCGATAGTCTCAAGTTGCTCTATCACGTCGCCAATATCGGCGACGCCCGCAGCCTCGCCATTCACCCTGCGTCCACCACCCACTCGCAACTCTCGGTCGAGGAGCGGCTGGCGACGGGGGTATCCGATGGCTACGTGCGCCTGTCGATCGGAATCGAGCACATCGACGATATCCTGGCGGACCTGGACCAAGCCTTGGCGGCGGCGGGGTAAAATGAAAGTCTCGCGCCTCCATTGAAGCGGCAGACCGCGCAAACCTTCAGTAGCGGATCGCGCCACGCGCTCGGCCACCGTAACGCCAACGACGACGAAGGCGCCGGGCAAAATCTTCAGGTGATCTGGGCAGCGTCCGACGGCACGGGCGCGGCCCTTGGTGCCGGCATAGAAGCGCTTGGCCGCCTCCGACTTCCGAATGAAACTCTTGATCGCCGGAAAGTTGAAATTGGAATCGGGAATAGGGCCTGGATACAGTCAGGCCCCGCTATGAATACTGCCCGATCGCATGAAGGCGCCCAGGTGCAAGTGCTTGGATTGGCTCATCGGTCAGGTCTCTCGGGGCTATTTTCGGGCCAACAGGGTTTCGACGGTGTGCTCGACTTCGCGCCTGGTCTCGGCGTCACGCGGACCGCTGCCGGGACTGGTGAAACCGACATGGGTCGCCTTCACCCGGCCATCGCGGCCGAGAAAAAAGGTAGTCGGCCAGGCGTTGAGGCGGACCGCCTGCGGCAGTTTGGCGTTGACGTCCTTGGTCTCGCCAGCCAGCAAGGTGGTGTAGGTCAGGCCATAGCGAGCGATGAAGGCGCGCAGGCGTTTCGGATCGGCCACCTGATCCGGCCGCTGTTCAAAGTCCAGGCCGACGACCTCAAGACCATCTTTGTGATGTTTGACGTAAAGCGCCTGGAGAAACGGCGCCTCGTCGTGGCAATTGGGGCACCAGCTACCCATCACATCGATCACCACAACCTTGTGGCGAAACTGCGCGTCGGTGTTGCTGACCAGCTTGCCCGTCAGATCCGGGAAGGCGAATCGGAACGGCTCGGCCTTGTCCTGGACCGTGGTGTGCCGGGTCGGATCCGTGGGCGCCAAGCCTTGCCGCGCTGCCATTGGCTGGCGCATCGCGGTCAACACCCGCGGGCCAGAGCCGTCATTCAGTACCAGCTTCAATGTGTGATCAGCCTGGGGTGTGATTTCCAGAAGGCCCGGGCGCTCGCCCGCGTAATGAGACAGGCGAAACATCCCTCCCGCATAACGCCCGTCCAGGGTGCCAGTGTCGCCGTCGATGCGCAGGATGGCGGCTTCCGCCTGACCACCGGTTTGCTTGACGATCAGCCGCCAGGCGGTCTCGCCCTTGTCGCTGGCGATAGGAATAATCCATTCCCCTCCGATGCCGGGCGCGGCGGCGGCCAGCGCGGTTTGCGCCTGACTGGCTTTCTGCGCGTGGATCACCATCGTGCGGCTGGGGGTGACATACGCGCCTTCCAGGTGGCCATTCTCGATGGTGGCGTCGAGATTAGCCGCGTAGTTGGGGAAGAACAGATGCAGGTGACCGTCCTTAAACGTGCCTTCGCTGGAGGGATTGATGGCCCGCGGACCGTCGAAAAAATGCGCGTGTAGCGCCGCATCGGCGCCTTCCAGGCTTAGGCGAAAGGGTATGGCGGCGCCCTGAACATCGGCGGTGGCGCGCCAGACCCCAGCGATCCCTTCGGCCGCCCCTGCGGGCAAGGCGAGGCAAAGAACGAAAATATGCCCCGCGACGATCCAGAATCTGTTCATATTATTGTGTTGTCCAAGCCTAATTCATCCGGAGGCAGCCGACCTATAATCTGAGTTTGGGCCAGGGACGCCCATCCACACAATCGAAGTTTTCCGAGAGGCCGTTGAGAATAGCTGGGGTGAAGGCCGTATCCATCGCCCCTTAAAATGTGTGAGACTCTGCCACCATGGCCCGCAAAGTTCTCGCTGAAACCACGACCGCTCCCTTCGTCGGCTTTGGCGCCGACGCCCTGCCATTTTTCGAGGCCTTGGCTGCGAACCAGACCCGTGACTGGTTCTTGGCCAACAAGGCCCTCTACGAGACCCAGATTCGTGATCCGCTTGGCGCGCTGGTGGAGGCCCTGGCGTTCGCGTTTGCGGCCCACGACGTTCCATTGACCGGCGATGCCAAGCGATCCCTGTTCCGCATCAACCGCGATGTGCGGTTTTCCAACAACAAGAACCCATACAAGACCAACGCCGGCGCGGTGATGACCCGGGACGGGATCAAGATGTCCAACGGACTGCTGTATATTCAGATCGGCGGCGAGAACGGATCGATGATGGCAGCGGGTTTCCATGGCCCCGAGCCCAAGGATTTGGCCACCCTGCGCCATGCGATCGCCGACAGGCCGGAAAGTTGGGATGAGGTGGAAATCGCACTCGCCCAAGCTGGCCTTGGCCTGTCCATGGGTGGCGCCCTCACCCGACCGCCCAAGGGCTTTGAGGCCTTCGCCGCTTCGCCGGTCGGTGAGGTGTTGAAAAGGCGCAACTTCGTGACCAGCCGTCCCATGGCCACCGATCGTCTTCTGGACGTCGCGCTGATCGACGATATCGTCGCCTTCACCATCTCGGCTCTGCCGCTATTGCGGTTCGGCTGGCGCGCGCTGGATCGCGCACGGGTTGGCCCCTAGGCAAGACGAATGACCACAAAGTCACCTCCCTCCCCCACTCCCATCGCTCTGACCATGGGCGATCCCTCCGGTATCGGGCCGGAAATCATCGTCAAGCTGGCCGCTGATCCCGGACGTCCGGCGGCTGACCTGTTGGTGGTGGGTGACGTCGGTGTGCTTCGGCGTGCGGCGAGCACATTGGGCGTGAACATCGCGATCATCCCCGTGACCGACGCATCGCAGGCGGCGGGATGCGGGGCAAGTAAGCTTTGCGTGCTGCAGCCTAGCCCCGAACTGCCAGCCGACCTGCCGATCGGTCAGATAGACGCACGTTCCGGCGCCGCCGCTTTTGCCTTTGTCCAGAAGGCCATCGACCTGGCTCTGGCGGGACAAGTGCGGGCCATCGTCACCGCGCCTCTGAACAAGGAAGCCATGTATGCGGCGGGGGTTCGATACCCGGGCCATACGGAAATTCTGGCAGACCGATGCGGTGTGACCGATTTCGCCATGATGCTGGCCAACGATGAACTCCGCGTCGTCCTGGTCTCGATCCATCTTTCCCTGACCGACGCCATCGCCGCCGTAACTCCCGAGGCGGAGAGCCGCGCTATCCGGTTAGCGCACCGGGCAGGTCTGGCCTTCGGCTTCGCCAAGCCTCGAGTGGCGGTGGCGGGGCTGAACCCGCACGCTGGTGAGGGCGGCATGTTCGGCCGGGAGGACCTGGATATCATCGCCCCAGCGATCGCCACCGCGCGGCTCGAGGGGATAGAGGCTTCGGGTCCTTGGCCCGGCGACACGGTGTTCATGCGCGCCAGGAAGGGCGAATTCGATGTTGTTGTGGCCCAGTACCACGACCAGGGCCTGATCCCGGTGAAGTATCTGGGCGTTGACCATGGCGTGAACGCCACCCTGGGCTTGCCATTCGTGCGCACCAGCGTCGATCACGGTACCGCCTTCGATATAGCCGGCAAGGGCCTCGCCGACCCAGCCAGCCTGGCCTATGCGCTGAAACAGGCCATCGCCATGACCGGCGGCTGAGCCATGGAGCCCGACTTCATCTTCATGCTGACGCGGGCGGATCGAACCATCGAAGACGCCGAAGCGCGCCTGCCGGAAGTGCTCGACGCGGGCGTGCGTCACGTGGGGTTCAAGGACGTCGGCCTGCCGCCGGAGGCGTTGCGGCGACTGGCGGCTGCTATTCAAGCGGCTGGGGCGAGGACCTACCTGGAGGTGGTTAGCCATGGCGAGGACAGCGAGGCGAAATCCGCCAGAATGGCCGTGGACCTCGGGGTCGATGTCCTGATGGGCGGTGTGCGCCCCGAGGTGGTTACGCCGATCCTCGCGGGATCGACGATCCGGTACTATCCGTTTCCCGGTGAGGTGGTCGGTCACCCAAGCGTCCTGGCGGGTACCGTGGCGACGATTGTCGACAGCGCCCGACGGCTGTTGGAGACCCCCGGCGTGGATGGCCTGGACTTACTGGCCTATCGTTTCAGGGGTGATGTGGGAGCCTTGATGCGAGGGGTGTGTGCGGCGGCGGGCGCGCGGCCCGTGGTCATCGCCGGGTCTCTGGACTGCGTGGAGCGATTGGAAGCGGTCGTGGCCTGTCGGGCCGCCGCCTTTACCGTCGGCACCGCCGCCCTGGATGGCGTCTTTCCCGCGCCAGCCACTCTTGCGGATCAATTGGCGTTCATCAGGTCCACCCTGGCCCAAATGCGGGATCGGGACGCCCTCAACGCTTGCGGGTAAACGCCCCAATTCGGGCCTCCATGTCTGGTCCCCTACCCTCGCCATGGTAGATCTCATGCGAGAGGCCGGCGGCGACGGGTAGGCCGTCCGTATGGAGCAACAGGCGCTTATTGGCCGCGTGGCTAAAGGATGAATTGGCGAGGATCTCCGCGGTGAGCGAATTCAGCGCCGCTTCGAACTCACTATCCGGCACGCACTGATTGGCCAGTCCCATGGCCTCGGCCTGACGACCGGTATAGGCGCGGCACGTAAACATCATTTCGCGCGCCTTGTAGGTGCCGATCCGCCGGGGCAGGCGCTGGCTGAGGCCCCAAACAGGCGTGAGGGCCCATTTAGCATGGGTGTCTGCGAACCTGGCCGACTCGGCGGCCAGAACGATATCGCCCACCAGGGCCAATTCCAGAGCACCCGTGTAACAATGTCCGTGCACGGCACTTATCACCGGTAGCGGAAGGTCGGCTAGGCGCTCGATCACATGCGACTGATAGTTCGGCCTGGGCACTTTCTCGCCGCTGGCGATATCACCCAGGTCGTGGCCGGCCGAGAAACACCGGCCCGCGCCACGCAGCACCACAACACCTACCGGATTTTTCTCGATATCCGCGACCTGGGCCTCAAGCGCCTCGAACAGAGCGACATTCAGGGCGTTGAGCTTATCGGGCCGATTCAGGGTGAGTTGGGCTACCCCCCCAGAATCGGAACGCAGGACGAGATCGGACATAGCGTTGGCTCCCTGTTTGTGGGCGAAACTTACACCGGAATGGGCATCCACGATCAAGGTGCGGCGGCCGAGCCCGCCGGGGTGCGGATGTCATTCGCGCCCAAGAGAACGTCCGTGTGCGGAAACCCGAGCGCCTTTGCCGTCGCTGCATCGTGCGGAGAGACCCCGATAACAGCAGCGGAATTACCCGCTGTCCAGACTTCAAGTGGTACGATCTTGTGGCCCATCGCTTCAAGCGCCGCGGTCACCTCAGGAGTCAGGGCGCCGGGCTCGGCCTGCAGGGTGTCGGGCAGCCACTGGTGGTGAAAGCGCGGCGCGTCAATCGCCTCCTGCAACGGGATATGGTGATCGATCACCGCCACCAGGATTTCCAGGACCGTGGTGATTATACGAGCGCCGCCTGGGGAACCGACCACCAGCACCGGCTTGCCATCCTTCAGAACGATCGTCGGGGCCATCGAACTCAACGGCCTCTTGCCCGGAGCGATGGCGTTGGCCTTGCCCTGCACCAAGCCGAAGCCGTTGGGCGACCCCGGCTTGGCGGTGAAATCATCCATCTCATCGTTGAGCAGATAGCCGGTCCGGCCGGCGATCACCTTGGCGCCGAAATCATCGTTGATCGTATAGGTCACGGCGACGGCGTTCCCCCAGCGATCAACGACCGAGTAATGGGTGGTGTTGGCGTTCTCATGCGGCATGGTGGCGGCGCCAAGGCTGGCGGACGGCGTGGCATGGTCGGGTTCGATCGTCGCACGGAGCTTGTCGGCATAGGCCATCGAGGTCAGCCGTTCGACCGGGTTATCGATGAAGGCCGGATCACCCAAAGCGTTATTGCGATCGAAATAGGCCCGGCGCATCGCCTCCGTCATCACGTGCACCTCGGCCGCCGAGCGATAGCCGTATTGGCTCAGGGGATATCCCGAGAGGATGTTCAGCATCTCACAGATCGTCACCCCACCGGAACTCGGCGGCGGCGCCGAGACCACCGTATAGCCGCGATAGGAACAGGTGACCGGCACGTCCTGGGTGATAGTGTAGGATTCGAAGTCCGCCCTCGCGAGCAGGCCACCGCCCGCCCTGGCCGCAGCCGCCACGGCGTCGGCGTTGGCTCCGCGATAGAACGCATCGGCCCCACCGACGCTAACGAGGCGCAGTGACGCCGCCAGATCCTTCTGGATCAGCCGGTCACCGTCGACGAAAGGTTTGCCGCCATTGCTGAAGATGGCTCGCACGGTCGAACCCGCCGGCGCGGTCAGGGCGCCGGCGTTGATCACACCCACGTCACCCTGATGCAGAACAAATCCCTCGTTGGCGAGGCGGATCGCCGGAGCGATCAGGTCTTCGCGCTTCATGGTGCCAAATTGCCTGAGCGCCGTCTCCAACCCGAGCACGGTGCCGGGCGTGCCGACGGCCAGCCAGCCGGCGAGGCTCTTCTCCGGGATCGGGTTTCCCTGATTGTCGAGATACATATCGGCGGTGGCGGCCAGTGGCGCGCGTTCGCGGAAGTTGATGAAGGCGTTCTGGCCGTTCGCCCGGTGAACGAGCATGAAGCCGCCGCCGCCCAGATTGCCGCAACAGGGGTGAGTGACGGCCAAGGCGTAGCCGACCGCCACCGCCGCGTCGATGGCGTTCCCACCGTTCCGCAGAACATCGGCGCCGATGTCCGAGGCAAGGTGCTGGGAGGTCACGACCATGCCGTTGGTCGACTCCAGGGCAGGCGGCGAGGCTGCCAAGGCCGGCAAGGTTCCGAACAGACCAAGAGCAACGGCGAGGCGACAGGAACCGCAAATCGTGATTTTCATTTCTGATCGAATAGCAGAAAACCTGGAACAGAACGCAGGGTCCGCGCACTAAGCGGCCATTTGGCCTAATACCTGTAGGGACCTGTCATCGTCGAAATCGGGGGGTGGCATGTCTAGCAGACTGGAGTTGGCGGCCGGCGGGTCCGCAGGGGGTTCGTGCGGCGCATGGCGGCCAGAACAATCAGGGATGACTGGGGCTCACTCATGCGAATCCCAGCGCGGATCCACCTGTTTGCCCACGTGCGCGGCGTCTATCGGGCGAGCGTGTTGGGGGCGCTGGCGCGGATGTTCCTGCTGTTTCTTGGCTCCGCCGTTGTCGCCCGGATACTGATCGTGGGCCTGATCGCGGTTGACCCTAACCGTATGGGCGCCTGAAGCCGATCACCGGTTGTTGATTTGAAGTTAGCGGCGACCTCGCGTCAGCTACACCTCGCGAATGATTATCGCTCCCAGGAAACTGCGCGAAACCGCGCATGGGCGGTGACAACTCCAGGGAGATTCGCCCGTGACCCTCCTCAATGCCAACAGTCTTTCCGCCGCGCCGGCGGCGCCCGCTGTAAGGCGCATCTCCGAGAGCGATCTCGACTGGGCGCTCGCCCAGGGATGGAAGGACTTCCGGGAGAAGCGCGGCGACATCCTCATCCTCGCCTTGCTCTATCCGTTGCTCGGCTTTCTGGCGGCCGCAGTCACCTTGGATGGCACCTTCTTACCGATGTTTTTCCCGCTGATCGCTGGGGTCTCGATCCTCGGCCCGGTGGCCGCATCGGGCTTTTACGAAATCGCCCGCCGCAGAGAAGCTGGGCTGGCTTCAAGCTGGAAGCATTTTCTCGATCCGCTGAACGGCCGAAGCCGGGCGGGCCTGGCGATATTGACGGCGGGCTTGGCCATGCTGTTCGTCGGCTGGCTGCTGACCGCGGCGGTCATCGCCGCCGCAACCCTCGGTGTCGCCCCATCAACAGGCGCGGCTGACCTCCTCCGGCGCATAGTCACCACGCCACAAGGCTGGACCATGGTGCTGCTGGGGAACCTGGCGGGCTTCGTATTCGCGGCGGCCACACTGATCCTCAGCATGGTCTCGTTTCCGATGGTGGTGGATGGAACTGGGGGACCACTGACCGCCGTGATCACGTCCATCAGCGCGTTCCAGAAGAACCCCGGCGTCATAGCCTCCTGGGGCTTGCGGGTCGCCGGCCTGTTGGTCCTGGGTTCCTTGCCAGCCTTTTTGGGTCTGGCCATCGTGCTGCCTGTACTCGGCTACGCCACTTGGCACCTCTACACGCGGCTGGTCGTTCGATAGGAGGCGCAAACATCGCTGGGTTCAGCCGACCGTCAGAGCTTCGGCTATCATCTCCAGACCCTGGCGGGTCATGACCGTGTCTCCAGCCAAACCGATACGAATATGGTCGGGGCGACCGAAGAACCGTCCTGGGACCACGCTGGTGTCGAACCGAGACATCAGGCGCTCAAAGAAAACGTCGCCATCGCCGGCGGTCAGGCGCGGAAACACCGTCGTGCCCTGATCAAAGATCACCTGATCGAGGCCGGGATGACTGCCCAGGAGTTCGCGATATGCGGCCCGGTTGGTGTCGATCATGGTGTTCGCCCGGATGCGCAGGGCCGGTAGCCGGTCAAAGGCGATCACGCTGATCCGTTCGGCCACGTGCGGCGGCTGGGAGGCGAAGAGATCATTCAGTCGCCGCATCTTCTGGGCCAATACGGCGGGTGCGAGAATCCATCCACAACGCAGGCCGCTGAGGCCATAAGCTTTGGTGAGGCTGCTGGTGACGACAATATTGTCCTCCGGGCGAAAGGCCGTGCGCGCCCTACCCGATCGGAACATCAGTTCCAGATAGACCTCGTCGACCAGCACCAGCGCGCCGACCTTGTCGGCGGCTCGGGCAATGGCTCTAATCGTGGCCTCGTCCGTCAGGGCTCCGGTGGGATTGTGCAAATTGGTCAGCACCACCAGCCGCGTCCTTGGGGTCAGGCGCGCGGTGAAGGCGTCCGCGTCGAGGCTCCACCCGTCAGCGGGCCGGCGGGCGACCGAGCGGATATCAGCCTGCAGATAGCCAAGGGTTGCAAGCAGCAACTCGTAGGTCGGGTCTTCGACCAGAACCTCATCGCCGGGACTGAGAATGGCCGCCATGGCCAGATGA
>JAYTXV010000358.1:0-1691 GCA_043742805.1 Caulobacteraceae bacterium
AGGCGTCGGTCACCCAGGCGGTGGCCACGGTGGCGGTGATAACGACGGCGACGGACGCGGTGGCTATGGCGGAGGCTATGGCGGTTACGGTGGGGGTTATTACGGCTATGGCTACGGTGGCTACGGCCCCGGCTATTATGGCGGCTACTACGATCCCTGGCTCTGGGGTGGCATCGGTTTTGGCATCGGCGCCACCTATGCCGCGCCCTACCACTACGACCAGTACGACACCTATGATGACGAAGGTTATGCGGCCCCTCCGCCACCCCCGCGGGCCTACTACGACGCGCGCCAGGCGCCGCAGGGCTATAACTGCGACGGGTGGCGCTGGGATGCTCAGGCCGGGCGGTATGTCGCCGCCAAGGTAGCCTGCCAGTAAATCAGCTGAGGCGAGACCGCCCGATGGCTTCAGCAAAGCCATCGGGCGGCTGCGTTTTCAGACTACGGCGTCGAGGTATTCCACATCCGGGCGGCCGGCTAGGAAGGCGCCCATCTTGCGGCCCAGTTCCTTGAAATAGTCGGTTTGGCCGTGGGCGCTAAGCGCGTCCTGGTCCGTATAGAGCTCAAGCACCTTGTAGGTATCGGCGTCGGCCCGGCTCTTGGTGAGTTGGTAGAATACATTGCCGGGTTCATTGGCCCGCACCTTGCCGGCCAGTTCCAGGAACACAGCTTCGAAATCCGAGCCTTTGCCCTCCAGGACTTTCAGCGTCGCGACTATACCGATCATATTTTTCTCCCTAAGAGGTTTTGCACGAACCCTTTAGGAGAGCCTCGCCCCGGAGGGCAAGGGCGAGATTGGCGACGAAGCGCTCTAGCGGCGGCGTTCGTCCCAGCCGTAGGCGACCCACGAATGGCCGCCGACGTTGCGGGCTTCGATGACATTGGGGTCGGCGGCGGGCGTGCGAACCACACGACGGGCGCGCACGGCCGCCGCGGCCAGGGCCAGAAGGATCGAGGCCATGAACGCGACCACCATCATGGTGGCGGCGAAAAACACGGCCAGCACGGCGGCGATGGCCGCTGCCGCCAGACCGGCGACCGCGCCAACGATCCATGTCAGTCCCCGCAAAAGCGAGGACGTGGACTGAGAGCGTTCTAACCTGCGTTGCATTGACCAAACCTGACCCCGCTTTGTGGCGGACTTATGGATAGCTGGTCCTTATGTTCGCCATGTCAACCGCCAGGCGGGGAAATCTCATCCCAGCCCGATCAACAGGAAGCGACACCCCCCAACCATGCCGCCCGATGACCGCTCGCCACCGGGCTGGAGTTTCTGGATTGATCGCGGCGGCACTTTCACCGACGTCATCGGCCGATCGCCCGAGGGCCGCCTCGAGACCCTCAAACTTCCTTCGCAATCGCCCGCCTACGGGGACGCCGCGGTGGAAGCCATGCGCCGCCTACTGGGGGTCGCGCCGGGAGAGGCTTTTCCGGCCGAAAGGGTAGAGGCGATCAAGGTCGGGACGACCGTGGCTACCAACGCGCTGCTGGAGCGCAGGGGCGCCCGAACCCTGCTGGTCACCACGGCGGGGTTTGGGGACGCGGTCGAGATCGGCGACCAGGCCCGCCCGGACCTGTTCGCCCTGGATATCGTCAAGCCCGCCCCGCTCCATGCCGGCGTCATCGAAGCCGATGAGCGTCTGGCGGCGGATGGGTCCGTCCTCCAGCCCCTGAATGAGGCGGCCCTGGTC
>JAYTXV010000359.1:0-4566 GCA_043742805.1 Caulobacteraceae bacterium
GCGTTGTTATGGGCGCCGAAGCTGTCGTATTCGCCGAACGGGTCGCGGACGCTGGTCACCGGCTTGTCGCGGTCTTCCTCCAGCATGGCGCGATTGGGCACGTTGTCGGGAATCTTGCGGAAGCCGTCCATGTCGTCGGAGACCACCAGCAGGCGGGTCGGCATGGCGTCCTCGGTCAGGGCGCGGAACGCGGCGCGGACCATGGTCGGGCGGGCCACCTCGCCGAAGGTGCCCAGGTGCGGCAGGCCCGAGGCGCCATAGCCGCACTGGAACACCACCGGGCGGCCGAGGGCGGGAAAGGTCGCCACGGCCTCGTCGATCTTGCCGGCGTTGATCAGGACCGAGGCCAGATCGCGCTGGTCGTCGCCGTCCAGCCTCACGCGCAGCAAGCGTGCCAGAAGGTTCCGGGCCTGTTCAAAGGTCCAGGCGCGCGCCTCGCGGGCGAGAGGAGACATACCGATCAGCATGGTGGCGCGGGGTAAGCCGAGCGGGCGCCGGGGTCAATGAGGCGAGACTCAGTTCCCTGCGCGATCGCATGACCATCCCCAGGCCAAGAACGCCAAAAGCCATCAAGGCCCAGGCATCCGGCTCGGGGACAGCCGACGCGGTCGCGATCATTCCTGAAATCACCTCGCCGGACCTTGCGATCTCTCGGGGGGTAATTTCGATATAGTAGTCGCCGTGGAAAGGGTTGAACGTCATCGACGGGCTGAAATCCAGGGTCGATTGCCCCACGAACGTTCCCGCACCCGGAGCACCCGAATATAGCTGGTATTGCATGATCTGTTCCGCGCCCGACGGAAAGCGCGTGGCGTGGGCGAAAATGGTCGTTACGGCGTTGGACGAAAATGTCGGGCTGAACCGGAAATCATAGGTATTCGGCTTCACCAACATTGTTGATGGTATGGTTATGATGCTGTCCGACGACATAGGAGTACTAGGCAGACAATCGATAACGATCGTGGCCCCGGCGGCTGGTTGGCTGATGAGTGAAAGCCCACAGAGAGCGCCGACAAATCCAATCCATCTGAAATCCTGGAATCTGTCATGGCGAGACGCTTTTGGCGGCAAGGTCGGTTGCAGTGTTATCAAAGCGGTTTTCATGTCCGTAAATTCCCCGTGAATAAACCCTCCCGAATACTGGGAACTCAAAACAAGACTCAAAGTTCCATTGTGTTGAACACTAGCGTGTGATGCGTCGGTGTGCCGAAAATTTTAGCGATCTAGGCGTTCCTGAACCCGGTCCGGAGCGCATCAAAACGACTGGGCCATACGTTCCCGTCGCCGGCATCGCTGATGGGCTACTACCCAATCCACCCAAGTTGGTCGCTATGCTTTGGGCCAACAGCAACCGCTGCGCTGGGGTGTCGCTGTCCTCACCCACCCACCCCCGCCAGCCGAAGCAGCATCCCCGCCGCCGCGCAGCCCCCTAGTACCTTCATCACCCCGACCTTGAACCGGAACAACGCGACGGCGGCGATCAGGCTAAGCCCCACGGCCGCCAGATCGATCGTGGCGATCTGGGGGATGTCGAGGAACAGCGGGCCGGCGCGCACCTCACGCACCTGATGAAACCACACCCGCAGGCTGAACCACAGGGCGAGGTTGAGGATCACCCCGACGACGGCGGCGGTGATGGCGCCGAGCGCGCCGTTCAGGGCCCGGGCCTCGCGCAGCTTTTCGACGAACGGCGCGCCCAGGAAGATCCAGAGGAAACACGGGGTGAAGGTCACCCAGGTGGTGAGGATGCCGCCCAGCACGCCGGCCAGCAGCGGCGGCAGGCCGGTGGCGGCGCGGAACGCACCCATGAAGCCGACGAACTGGTTGACGATGATCAGCGGACCCGGCGTCGTCTCGGCCATGCCCAGGCCGTCGAGCATTTCGCCGGGCTTCAGCCAGCCATAGGTCTGAACCGCCTCCTGGGCGACATAGGCCAGCACCGCATAAGCGCCACCGAAAGTGACCACCGCCATCTTCGAGAAAAACACCGCGATCTGGGTGAACACGCTGTGCGGCAGCAGCACCAACAGGCCGAGCACCGGCGCCAGCCACAGCGCCAGCAGGGTCGCGGAGACCGTGGCCGACCATCGCCAGCCCGGCGGCGGCGCCGAGACCTCGCCCAACGCGCTGAGCGCGTCGCTGTCGTCAGGCTTTCCGGCCGATCCGTGGCTGCCGCCGCGATTGAATGCCGCCACGCCCGGTCGCGCACCGATCAAGCCCACCAGCCCGGCGGTCAGAATGATCAGCGGAAACGCGGCGTGGAACAGGAAGATGGCGACGAAGGCGCCGGCGGCGATGGCCACCGCCTCGCGGCTCTTCAGCGCCCGGCCGCCGACCCTGAGCACCGCCTGGGCCACCACCGCCAGCACAGCCGCCTTCAGGCCGAAGAACAGCGCCGACACCAGGGCGAGGCCGCCGAACTGGGCGTAGAGCACGCTGAGACCCATGATCGCCAGGAAGCCAGGAAGCACGAACAGCAGCCCCGCCGTCAGGCCCCCGGCCAAGCCGTGCATCAACCAGCCGATATAGATCGCCAGTTGCTGCGCCTCGGGTCCGGGCAGCAGCATGCAATAGTTGAGCGCGTGCAGGAACCGGCGCTCGCCGATCCAGCGCTTTTCTTCGACCAGGATGCGATGCATCACCGCGATCTGGCCGGCCGGCCCGCCGAAGCTCAGCGCCGCGATGCGCACCCACACCCGCGCCGCCTCGGCGAAACTCACCCCATGGGCCGGTCTGGTCATGCGCTCGCTCCCACCCGGCCTTCGCGCCGGACTGTCAGGAGCGGGTCTTGGACGGCGCGCCGTCTGGCCGGGCGCCCGCGTCGGCCCGATCTACGCAAGGTAGCGCGGCGGCCGGGTATGTGTCGATGATGGTTTGCTGATCAGCAGACGAGGTCGCCAATTCTCCTGAAAAACACCGTGGTGTCGCAGAGCCGGCCGTCGGGCCACAGCGCGTAGCCGGGGATCACTCCCACCCGAACCCAGCCGAGCCGCGTGTAGAGCCGCTCGGCGTCGCCGCCGGTAACGGTATCGAGGACCAGCAGGGTCTTGCCGGCCGCCAAGGCAGCGCTTTCCGCCGCACGCATCAAGGTCTCGCCCAAGCCCCGACGCCGGGCGACTCCATGCACCAGCATCTTGGCCACGTCGGCGCGATGGGGCTGGTTCTCAGCCCCGGCGAACACCACCTGCACCGTCCCGACGATCCGGCCGTCAATTTCGGCCGCCAGCAGGATGCGTTCGTCTTTCGCCACCCCTTCGGCCACGTCGCCCCAGAACGCCTCGGCCCGTTCGCGGGTCAGAGGCGGCATGAAGCTGACCGACGCACCGCGTTCCACACAATCGATCAATACATCGGCCAGCTCGCCGATCGCCGCCCAAGCGGACGGACCGTCGAGATTGCGGACAACGGCGCCATCCCCATTCATGCTTCAGGGCCTACGCGCCGACGCGGTGGCGTCGCGGATCGCCTTGAACTCCGAGCCGGCAGGCCAGCCGGGCCAGTCGTTGGAATTGGCGAGATAGCCGCCCAGGGCGTGATAGACTTCCAGATCGGCCGCCGCGCCGGTCAGGTCCCAGTCGGCGCGCCATTCGTCCGCTGGCTGATGATATCGATGGGCGACATAGTCCTCGTGCGCCGCCTCGCCGGCCGCCACGCCGCCGCCCACCAGGTCGAGCCCCGCGGTGGTGGTGATGGCCGGCACCCCGACCTTGGCCAGGGAGAAGTGATCGGCGCGATAGAAACTGCCCTCTTCCAGATGAGCATCGTGGGTGTAGTGGCGGCCCTGGGCGGTCAGAAACCGCGCCACCAGGCTATCCAGATCAGCGTCGCCCTTGCCCCGGGTGGCGAGATCCCGCGCCGGGCCGGCGACGTTGATCACATCGAGGTTCAGCAGAGCGACGGTCGTAGCCAGGGGCGTGATCGGGTGGGCGGCGTAATATTCCGAACCGAGCAGGCCCTTTTCCTCGGCGGTCAGGGCCATGAAATAGACCGTCCGTTCGGGGGCGGGATCGGCCTTGAATACCCGCGCCAGTTCCAGCACCCCGGCGACGCCCGAGGCATTGTCCACGGCGCCGTTGTAAATGGTGTCGCCCTTGGCGTCGGGCAGGCCGACACCCAGATGATCCCAGTGGGCGCTGAACATCACCGCCTCGCCCGGACGTTTGGTCCCGGCGATCTTGCCGACGATGTTATGGCTGATGATGGTCGAGGTGGTCACCGCATAGTCGGCCGAGAAGGCCGCGCCGGCCAGGGGCGCCGGCGTGAAGGCCAGGGTGCGGGCGCGAGCCTTCTCGGCCTCGAAATCGAGACCGGCGGCCTTGAACAGCGCCACGGCCACGTCCCGCTGGATCCAGCCTTCGACCAACGGGTGCAGCGCCGACGGATCGGACCGGACGATATCGAACTGCGGCGCGCTATTGGAGTTCTTGACCGTGTTCCAGCCATAGGCGGCAGGCGCCGTCTCATGGACGATCAGCATGCCCAGCGCCCCGCGCTTCGCCGCCTCGGCGTATTTCCAGGTCCAGCGGCCGTAGAGGGTCATCGACTTGCCGTCGAAACGGCCGAACA
>JAYTXV010000360.1:0-16476 GCA_043742805.1 Caulobacteraceae bacterium
GGATCATCAAATATCGCGCGATGGCAGCTGTGGCAGTCGAAGAAGTAGAATTCCGGGAACGCCCCTTCCTGACCGTGGCGGGAGTCGCCAAACAAAGTCAGTGATCGCTCAAGCGCCATGGCTTGGCCAACCGCCCACAGCTTCACGCCCGAGGGAATTGGTTTGCGGCCCGCATAGTTATCGCCCAGGTCGTAGTGTTTCTGAAGCGTGCTGAACAAGTCGAGCTCGAAGGCGATCCGGGGATGGCCGGCCGACATGATTTCATGAGTTACGAACTGGCCCTTGGCCGAGCCGCCGAAATGACAGTCGAGGCAAACACCGGCGCGCGCTTTGGCGTCTTCAAGCGGGATCATGCCCTTGGCCACGCTGTCGGAGTGTTTGACGCCCGCCGCATAATGGCTGGCCAGCCAACCGCCGGATCCGCCATGACAAGCTTCGCAGCCCACGCCGTCGGATCGTTGAAATGACTCGCCGTGAATCGCCGCAGGCTCGGAATGGCACCCAAGGCAGGCGGGGGCGTCCTGAGCCCGGCCGAGACCGAGTCGCGTGGCTATGGCTTGGGCGCGCGTTTGGGTGAGGACACGCCAGGCCCGGCTGTGAGCGCCGGCGGGGCCCGTAACGTCCTGCCATGTTAGAATTTCGTTGTGGCGAATGTCCGGCGGAGTGGCGACCTGCCGGCCGTGGCAAGCCGATCCGCCACAGGACGCCACGCCTTCATGGACATGCATCTGACCGGCGTCGGACGATATCGCGGCAACCGGAAAACCCAGAGCGCAAAGCGCGAAAACGAGCCGAGCCAAATCGACCCATAGCCGCCCCAACCAGCCCCTTCTATTCAGAAATACAACCGACGTCTCCACCCGCACGCCCCCGGCAGCTCCAGCTTTTTTTGTCCGATTATAAAATTAAGCTAACAGCAAAGCTCAGCTTTCGGAAGACGATGTAAAAAACCTCATTGCGGTTTGGCCACACAAACGTCCATCACCCCGGCGCGCCGCCATGACGCCGCGCCGGGGTGATGGACAGGCGCGGCGATCCAGGCTCAACTGAGCAGGTTAATTTGCGTTTTCGGCGGGACCATCGAGGGGGCGCGGTGAGAAGACTGGTTTTGGTTGCGTTCAGTGTCGCGGCAATGGCGGGAGCCGCAGGCTGCGCTACTCAGATGCCGGCGCCGCCAAAAGCCCAGGCGGCGAACTCGAAGCCGGCGACCACCGGGGGCGGAGCCGAGAAAAACACCGAAGCCAAGGTTCTGCCGCCGGGCCTGGACCCGTCGGCCAACCCCGATCCCTATCCGTCGACCTATCGGCCCTTGCCCTCGGCCACGACAGCGATCGTCAACGCCCGCATTCTGTCAGCGGGCACGCAGGAGATCATGCAAGGCGTGCTGGTGATGGAAAGGGGGAAGATCGCCGCGGTCGGCTCCGACGTAAAACCGCCGCCCGGCGCCACGATCGTCGACGCTCATGGCCGCGTGGTCACGCCGGGCATCATCGATCCGCACTCTCATCTGGGCGTTTACCCCTCCCCTGGCGTCGCAGCGATGGCGGACGGTAACGAAGCGACCGACCCCAACACGGCCCAGGTCTGGGCCGAACACTCGGTCTGGCCCCAGGACCCGGGCTTCGCCCACGCCCTGGCCGGCGGCGTCACGACCCTGGAAATTCTGCCCGGATCGGCGAACCTGTTCGGGGGCCGGTCGGTGATCCTGAAGAATGTCGCCGCGACCACGGTCCAGGCGATGAAATTTCCGGGCGCGCCCTATGATTTGAAGATGGCTTGCGGCGAGAACCCCAAGCGGGTCTACGGGGACAAGGGCCGCGCGCCCTCGACCAACATGGGCAACGTAGCCGGTTATCGCACCGCCTGGATCGCCGCCCGCGACTACCAGCGCAAGTGGGACGACTACCGGGCCAAGGTCGCCAAGGGCGAAAAGGCCGACGCACCGCTGCGCAACCTCCAGCTCGATACCCTCAGTGGAGTTCTCAGGGGCGAGATTCGCATCCAGAATCACTGCTATCGCGCCGATGAAATGGCTCAGATGATCGATATCTCGCATGAGTTCGGCTTCCATATCGCCGCCTTCCACCACGCCTCGGAGAGTTACAAGATCGCCGACCTGCTGCGGCGCGAGGGCATCTGTTCAGTGACCTGGGCCGAGTGGTGGGGCTTCAAGATGGAGGCGTTCGACGGTATCGAGGAGAATGCCGCCATGCTTCAGCGCGCCGGCGCCTGCGCGACCCTGTCCTCCGACGACGAGAACCTTGTGCAGCATCTGAACGTGGAGGCCGCCCTGGCCATGGCGGCGGGCAATCGCGCCGGCCTGAACATCACTCGGCCCGAGGCGATTGGCTGGATAACGCTCAACCCCGCCAAGGCTCTGGGCATAGACGACAAGACCGGCTCCCTGGAAGTAGGAAAGATGGCGGACGTGGTGCTTTGGAGCGCCGATCCGTTCAGCGTCTACGCCATTCCCGATCAGGTCTACATCGACGGCGGCTTGGCCTGGGATGCTCACGACCCCGGTCACCAGCCCAAGTCCGATTTCATGCTGGGTCAGCCCGCTGTCGGAGGTCAACGCTGATGGCGCGGCTCGTTGTCCGGGTCCTGGCCCTATTGGCCCTCGCCTCTCTTCCGGCGATAGCCACGGCCGAGACCATGGCCATTACCAACGCTCATATCTATTCGATGGGTCCTGCTGGCGAGATCGCCTCCGGCGTTGTGGTCGTGTCGAGCGGGCGGATCACCGCTGTCGGGGCCTCGGCGCAAATTCCCGAAGGAGCGAGGATCATCGACGCCCACGGCGGCGTCGTCACGCCTGGTCTGGTGGCCACCAACACCCCGCTCTCCACGGTCGAGATCGCCCAGGGCGTGGAGGAGACCAATGACAACGCCACGGCCAGCGGCACGCTTAGCGCGGCCTTCGATGTGCAATATGCGGTCAACCCCGACTCAGTGCTGATTCCGATCGCGCGGCTAGGCGGCGTCACCGACGCCGTCGTCACCCCGACCCTGAGCGAGCGGCATGAACGCAAGAACATGATCTTCGCCGGTCAGGCGGCGGTGATCCACCTGGGCCAAGGGCCTGACCTGCTGGAAAAGACCCATGCCGGCATGGTGTTGGTGATGGGCGAGGACGGCGCGCGCATCGCAGGCGGCTCCAGGGCCGCCGAATTCGTCCTGCTGGCCGGACTTATCGACGATGTGCGCGCACATGTTCACAATTTAGCCAATTACGACCTCGGTCGCAGCCGCGCCTACGGCCTTTCCCGCCAGGATCTCGAGGCCCTGGCCCCGGTCGTCGAGGGCCGCGAGCCGCTGATGGTCAGCGTCCATCGCGCCGCCGATATCCGGCAAGTGCTCAAGCTGGCCCGAGACCAGAAGTTGAAGCTGATCCTTGAAGGCGCAGAAGAGGGCTGGAGCTTGGCCCCGGAAATCGCCTCTGCCCATGTCCCGGTGCTGCTGAGGGGCTCCGCCGACCTGCCCCAAAGCTTCGACATGATTGGCTCGACGCTCGAAAACGCGGCCCGGCTCACCGCGGCCGGGGTTCTGATCGGCATTGAGAACCCACCAATTTATGAAGGCGGACGAACCCCGCGTATAGACGCCGGCAGGGCGGTCGCTCATGGCCTACCATTTGCCGCCGCCCTGGCCTCGATCACCATCAATCCAGCCCGAATCTGGGGGGTGGCGGATCGCATCGGCTCTTTGGAACCCGGCAAGGACGCCGATATCGTGATCTGGAGCGGGGATCCCCTAGAACCCTTGAGCGCCCCAACCGTGATCATCATCAAAGGTGTGGAACTACCCTTGCGCAGCCGTGATCTAGATCTTCGCGACCGCTACCTGCACCCGACAGACCTCCCGCCCGCCTACCATTGAAGACGGGATAGAATCCGCTAAGCCGGACGGAACACGCCGGGTTGCCTTCTCGACATCGGCTCCGAAAACCGAAGGAAACGCCTGATGACCGATAACATCCTCATCCTCGCCGATGATCCAGCTCCGCATGTGCGGCGGCTGACCCTTAACCGTCCCGACAAGCGCAACGCCCTTTCCAACCCCTTGCGCGGCGAATTGTTCGCGGCGCTGGAAGCCGCGGATCGGGATTCCGAGGTGCGGGTGATCGTGATCCGCGGAGCCGGGACCTGCTTCTCCTCGGGCTACGACCTGGCGGGCGTAGGCCGCCTGCCCTTCCATACCGCCGGAAACCAGGGCCAGTGGGCTCGCCATGTGGTGGAGGGCTGTTTTCGCATGTGGGACCTAGCCAAGCCGATTATCGCCCAGGTCCATGGCTGGTGCTTGGCCGGCGGCAGTGAACTCGCCTTCGCCTGCGACCTAGTCTACGTCGCCGAGGACGCCCAGATCGGCTATCCGGCCGTGCGCACCATGTCGCCCCCCGACAATCAGTACCACGCCTGGATCATGGGCATGCGGGCGGCCATGGAGCTGATGCTGACCGGTGATTCGATCAGCGGCTTGGAGGCCGTGCGTCTGGGCTACGCCAATCGCGCCTGGCCGCTGGAGCGGCTGGAGGCCGAGACCCTGGCCATGGCCAGCCGCATCGCGAAGGTGGACCCGGAGTTGGCTCAGCTCAACAAGCGCCTCGTTCACCGGCAGATGGAGGCCATGGGCATGCGCGCCGGCCTGCGCGCCGGCACCGACCTTCATGCCCTGGGCTGGCATACCGACGCGTCGCGCGAATATATGGGCAAGTTCCGCGAAGGGGTGAAGGCGGCGCTGGATGCGCGGGATTCCACCTTCGGGGACTATCGGACGGGCGCGAAGACGGAAGGCTGAAACCAAGGCCAGAAGCCGCGACGACGCGGCGCTCACCTGCGTTTCCAATGCCTCCGTTCGCGCCCGCTGACCTGGTCGTAGCCTTCCTTGATGCGCGCGAACCGGGCCTCGATAAACGGCTCGAACTTGTTGTCGGTGAAGATATAGGGCCAGTCGTTCTCCACGTCCCAGATCACCGCCATAAGATTGACCCCGATGGTCCAGTTCCAGGACGAGCCACTCCAGGCCCCGTAGCCGCCACGGCCGGTTACACCAGCGTTATTCACCGCGATATGGGCCCTGCCAAAGCAAGTGATAACGGCGTCCGCTGCGGCTTGGAGTTCGGACTTCAGCGAAACATCGGCCAGCACTCCGTCAACGTCGGCATTGGTCAGTTTCAACGCCTCGACCGCTTTGGCCAGAGCCGCCTGCTCGATGTCTCAGAGCATCACATTGACCCCCGCCCGAGCCGAAGCCTTGCCACGCCAGGGCCGATACCCGAAGCGGCCCCGGTTACGAAAGCGACCTTGCCAGCCTAGACTTTCATAAGGGGGTAATGTCCCGCAAGCTTCCGGGGGGCATCCAGGACAAAGGCCAACGTTGCGGCAGTCAAAAGACCATCAAAACGAGAAACGCCTCAGATCTCGAACCGCACGCCCTGCGCCAGAGGCAGTGAGGAACCGTAGTTCACCGTATTGGTCGCCCGGCGCATATAGGCCCTCCAGGAATCCGAACCGGCCTCCCGGCCGCCGCCGGTTTCCTTCTCACCGCCGAAAGCTCCGCCGATCTCGGCGCCCGAGGGGCCGATATTAACGTTGGCGATGCCGCAGTCCGAACCCACCGCCGAACAGAAACGCTCGGCTTCACGCACGTCATTGGTGAAGATCGACGATGACAAGCCCTGGGGCGCGTCATTGTTCAAGGCTACGGCCTCATCAAGGCTGGAGAAGCGCATCGCATATAGAATTGGCGCGAAAGTCTCGCGCAGCACCACGGCGGTCTGGCCCGGCATCTCCACAAGGGCGGGGCGCACATAGATCCCCTCCCCTGGCCCGGTGACGCGCTCGCCTCCATGCACCGTTCCACCTTGGGCCTTGGCGTCGGTCAAGGCTCGGTCCATCGCGGCGTGGGAGGCGGCGTCGATCAGCGGCCCGACCAGGGTGTCGGCCTCGCGAGGATCTCCGATACGCACGGAGGCGTAGGCGGCCTTCAGGCGAGGTAGAAGCGCGTCATAGATACCGTCGTGCACGAACAGTCGCCGCAGAGTGGTGCAGCGTTGGCCGGCCGTGCCCATGGCCGCGAAGGCCGCGCCCCGCAGGGTGAGATCCAAATCGGCGGACGGGCAGACGATAGCGGCGTTATTGCCGCCCAGCTCCAGCAAGGCCCGGGCGAACCGAGCGGCCAGGAGGGGTGCGACGGCCCGGCCCATGGCGGTGGAGCCCGTGGCCGAGACCAGCCGCACGAGCGAGTTGGCCACGAGAACCTCGCCAACCTCACGCCCGCCGATCAGCACCGTGGAAAGACCAGCCGGAAGGTCGCCGAACCTCAGCGCAGCCCGTTCGAACAACGCCTGCACCGCCAATGCGGTCAGCGGCGTCTTTTCCGATGGCTTCCAGACTACCGCATCGCCGCAAACCAGGGCCAGGGCCGCATTCCAGGACCAGACGGCGACCGGGAAATTGAACGCCGAAATAACGCCAACCACGCCCAGCGGATGCCAAGTTTCCATCATACGGTGATCCGGTCGCTCGGTGGCGATGGTCAGGCCGAACAGCTGCCGCGACAGGCCCACGGCATAGTCGCAGATATCGATCATTTCCTGGACCTCACCAAGGCCTTCGGAGAGCGTCTTGCCCGCCTCGATCGTCACCAGCAGGCCCAGATCGCTCTTGGCCGCACGCAGCTCCTCGCCGAGCAATCGTACCAGTTCGCCTCGCCGTGGAGCCGGGACCAACCGCCAGGTCAGGAACGCCAGGTGGGCGGCCTCAATGGCGCGGACGCAATCCGCCTCGCCGGCGTCATGCACCCTGGCCACGATTTCGCCGGTGATCGGCGAGGCCACGGGCCGGTCGCCGTGGGTGAAAGCGGCGCTCTCGACGCCTAGACGCTCAAGCAGGGCGACGGTCTCATCATCAAGGCGAGCCCAGCCGCTCATGCCACCGCTCCCACCGCCGACGTCCTGGCCGGCACGCCCGTTTCGGCCATCGCATAGGCCGCGCCGAAACGATTGGCGATGAAGTCGTTCATGGTGATTTCCTCCTGGCGGACAAAGCCGACCGCGCGCAGCGCACCGTCGCTGAGCATATCCAGTACCGCGCAGATCGCCGAAGCGGTTGTGATCTGAATGGCGCTGACCACTCGGCCACCCATTTCGCGCGCGTAGATCTTGTTGGCGTAGGTTTCCTGGACCAAATGGCCGTCCTTGAGGCCCGAGACGGTCACGAACACGATCACCACGTCCTGCAGCGTGGCCGGTACGGAGTTTTCCAGAATATCCTTCAGCAAGTCGCGACGGTCGCGCAGCCGTAGATCGTTTAGCAGAGCCTTCATGATCGCCGCGTGCCCCGGGTAGCGGATGGTGCGGTAGTTCAGGTTGCGCACCTTGCCCTCCAGGGTCTCGCAAAGCGTGCCCAGGCCCCCCGACGTGTTGAAGGCTTCATATGTGACCCCGTCCAGGGAAAAGGCCTCCAGTTCTTCCAGCGCCCTGGTCTGGCGCGGCAGACCGTCGACGATGGCTTCGCAGGGTTCGCAATACTCATTGATCACACCGTCTGTGGACCAAGTCAGGTTATAATTCAGGGCGTTGGAAGGATATTTCGGCAGGGCGCCGACCCGCAGCCGCACGTCGTGCAATGTGTCAAAGTGCTGTGCCAAGTCGGCCGCCACGATTGAGATGAACCCTGGCGCCAGGCCGCATTGGGGAATGAAAGCCGTGGTGGCGTCGGCGGCCAAAGCCTTGACCTTGCGCGTGGACGCGACGTCCTCGGTCAGGTCCAGATAGTGGGCGCCAGCCGCCTTGGCGGCTTCAGCCACGTGAAAGGTCAAGTGGTAAGGAGCGGCGCTGAGCACGGCGAACTTGCCGGACAAAAGAACCCGAAGGGCCGGTCCATCCGTGACATCCAGGACCGCATGATCCACCCGCGCCTGATCGCCCAGAGCCGCCAGTTGTTCGGGGGAGTGGTCGGCCACGGTAATCCGGTAGTCACCGGTTTCGCTAAGCAGGCTGGCGATGGTCGAACCAATGTGGCCCGCGCCGATGACGACAACGTGTTTCATGAATTGGGCTCCTGCAGTTTTGGCGACGGCAGAGCATGAGACCAGGCTCCGTCGTTTTCCATTGCAAGACCGACGAAACGCCGATCTAATTACGGCAAATTGCTGAGATATTTAAGCATATGGACGACATCGACGTTCGCCTGATAAACGCTTTGCGCGACGACGCACGCGCTCCGACGGCAGCGCTGGCGCGGATCCTGGGCCTGTCGCGCACCACCGTGCAGAGCCGCCTTGAACGGCTGGAGCGCCAGGGCGTGATCGCCGGATATACCGTGCGCCTGTCAGACGCCCACGAGCGCGGACAAATCCATGCCTATGTGATGATGACGGTGTCGCACAAACAGGCGGCCGCCGTCACATCGGCGGTTCGCCGGTTGTCCGCCGTGCGATCGCTGCAATCGGTAAGCGGCCCGTTCGACCTTATTGCCCGCGCCGTCACGCCCACCGTCAACGACATGGACGCTCTGATCGACGCCCTTGGCGCAATCGACGGTGTGGAAAGGACGACATCATCGATCGTGCTGTCCACCAAGATCGACCGCTGAAAACCGGTGGACGCCTACGCTTTCCGGCAATCGATCATGTCATAGGCTCCGGCCAGATTCTCGCAGGCCATGCGCAGAATTGCGCCCTGAGCATCGGACAGTCCTTCGCCTGTTTCCCGTTTTACCACGGCGCGCCAGTCGGTGGCGCGACCCAGGACCACCTCCGGTTCGCAGAGCGCCCCGAGCAGACGGGCGTTGGCCGGGCCGGCGACTGAGAGAACCGACTCGATGCGCGCGCCCGCCCGGCGGCGGGTTTCGCTGAAACCTTCGGTATCGGGGGAGCGATCAACCCGTGGAGCGAAAGCCATGCTCCCGGTCGCGGTCCTGTGCAGGCAGGCGATGTCGTCCTGCAACCGACGAACCGCGTTTACCGCCGCCGGGCTTAGACGGCCACGCCCGCGCATCAGATCGAATATGTCCTGACGACGGACGCGCACAACTCTGCCAGCTTGATCTGTCGTGGTTTCCACATCCGTGTTGACGGGAAGACGCAGCCTATCAGTATCCAAGCCCCAACTCGCGGGGTCGCGCCCGGAGGCTCCTTCCGCTGCGCGGCGGCGGACTATTTCCATAGGGTCGGATGGTCGGCGGGCCTTATGTTTGCGGGTCATGGCCTTTGCCTCAGAAACCGCATCATATTTCTCTCAAATTGTTTGGCCGACGTGACCTTTGGGCCTCGCATCACATCAATATGAGCCCCGCAGTAGCGAGCCTGTCCCGACGGGTTGCAACAGGCGATCGTCGCCTTTCCCTCGCCGTCGACCGGAAACGCGCACTCGCCGTCGACGCGAGTAAGCCAGTGCCGGGCGGCCCGGGGAATTACGGATGGGCAAGGAAGATTTGTCATTCCCGATAATTGCGTATTGCAATGTTTTTGTAAAGTGAAAAATTTGCAAATTGCGTGATGCACGCCGGGCTAAATCTTTGCATAATGCGTTATGTTTCGAACGCGGGATCAATGGCCGTCAAACAAGTGGCGGAAACGTTCCCTCCTGATTTTGGGGGCGTGTAGTCATTCGAATAACAAGCCATCATCGGCTTCGATCAATTTACAGCGCGGAAGGTAACCCCGATGGCCAGAGTACCCGAGAAGAACTTTCTTCGCGCCTGGCGAGAATATCGTCGAATGACCCAAGGTCGGCTAGCCGAGGCAGTTGACACAACTGGTGCGGTGATCAGTTTACTTGAGTCGGGACAGCGAGGGCTGTCCGACAAGTGGCTCAGGCGATTGGCGCCGGTCTTGGGCACGACACCCGGGCACTTGCTGGATGTCAACCCGAATGAGGCTTCCAGTGACATTCTCGACATCTGGGCCGCAGTGCCCGAGGATAAGCGAGACTTGGCCCGCGAGGTCATGAAAACCTTCGCCAGCAACATCCGGCCGCTGCCACCTAGCCCGAAGCTGCTGTCAGACGAACTCAAGAAGTCCAACGCCCCCCGTGGCCGCAAGGGTCCAAAGGCGGTTTAGTCCACTGGAAGCGGCGACCATCTCCGTATGATGGTCGCCAAGCAGAGTCTGTCACCAGTGCTGGCCGAAAAGGCCTGCCACCGGCCCGTAGCCGCGAAAAACCTGACGATGACAGGCGCCAAGCCCGACGCTACGGCTTGGCGAAACCAGATCACCAACAGCGGTCTCCAATCCTAGCGGCCCAGAAGGCCAGCCATTGGGGCGACGCGCAAATGGTCGCCGCCACTGCGGTTGCACCGGCGGCCATCCCGACCAGTCCCCAGCACGTGAATGCTAAAATCTTATAGGCAGAACCAGGCGCCGCGAAATCAGCGTAGCTTACGCGAGCTGGCGGGGAACGTCGCACGCAGGCGCCGCGCGACAATCACCAAGAGAACGCTGCTCGCCTGGATCGTCGCGCTACACCACCCGTCACGCCAGCTACAAGGCGGGCCGAGTTGTACGGAATCGGATCGAGGCGACATTCGGCTGGGCTAGGTTCGCCGACGGCCTGGGCCGCGTCGGATGGCGGTTCACCTTGACGATGGCGGCCTACAACCTGCTCGGGTAGCCCAAGCTGCTCGCCGCAACGGTCTGGCGGCCACGCCGCCGACACCACCGCCTCAAACAATCAGAAGCCCCTCCAGAAACCGCCGGATTCACACGACCACCTGGGCTCCCGGAGGGCAGGAGCAAAGACACATCGGCACCAGTTCAAGCTTCGCATTTCGGCGCGGCTCGGCTTTCTGTTCCGCGAATCTGTTTGCGGGTGATCCCTTCGCAAGATGGTTCAGGACTCGAGGGCAAATAAATTGCAAAATGCAATCTTTTCTAATTGACAAAAACTTTTCATTATGCAATATATTGTCGCCTTCCGGAGAGGTCTCTATATGCAAAGTTCTGACGAGCCGGGGATGCTGCTGGCTGTTCTCGATGCCTCCATCCTCGAGTTCCGAGAAGACTGCGCCCTGCGTTTCGAAGCTGGGGCAAGGTTGGCGGATCGCGACATCGGGCTCCTGAGAGTCCTGGCCGAGCGCTTGGCGGGCGATCTCATCGCCTGGGCCAGCGTAATACGATCAATGGATATTGCGATCCAAGCACCCTTCGCACCCTATCGGGCGAGCCGCCTGATAGTTGAAACCGTTATGGAGGAGGCGCTTACATCGACAGCGTCATCCGTGCTGGCAATCGCCCTGAGCATAGCCCTGTCACGCTCATGATCGGCGCGCCCTTTCGGCACATTGGCGGAATGGTGTTGGCCGATCACGGCCCCTTAACCCTGGTCGCCGCTCACGAGCTGGCAGAATTCTACAAGTCCGAGGCTCTGCGTTGGTCATCACCAAGCGGCAAGCGGTCCCTTTGTATCTGCGAGCAACGCGCGACTGCATTGCTGGAGGCAGCCGAAGCCGCGAAAAGATGGCGACGCGCCGCGGGCTGGACCAATCCAGAAGCAGCGGACACCTGGGACTCTCAGCGGTGAGTGTTATTGACGACGACGGACGCCATGCAGCCCCGCGCCCGCGCTGGTCGGCAACCCCACGAAGAACAGGGTCGCGATCAGAGCGACCCCGCCGATAGCCAGGAAAACAGGGGCGATGGCCGCTGCGCTTAGGTGGCTGGCATGAGCGTGAACCATCAACAGACGAAGAAGGGTGGCGGCCAAGCCGATCCCGATGCTCTGCGCCAGCTGTTGCCCCATGGTGGACATGGTTGAGGCGCGGCTCATCTGCGCCGAATCAATGTCGGCGAAAGCCAACCCATTGAGGCTGGTGAATTGCAGCGATCGAAAGAAACCGCCGGTTAGTAATACGCCATAGACTACCCAGTGGGGCGTTGCAGGGTTGAAAAGCGCATAGGCCATGAATGTCAAAGCCACGATGACGGAATTGACGCTCAACGTCAGTTTAAATCCGAATCGGGCCAGGATCGGCGGCGCGCACGTCTTCATGACCAGAGCCGCAGCTGCGCTGGCGAAGGTCATCAGCCCCGCCTGAAGCGCGGATAGTCCGAAGGCGACCTGCAGGAGCAGCGCCAACAGGAACGGCGAAGCACCCATACCCATGCGCATGAAAGCCCCGCCGACCACTGACGCCGTGAAGGTTTGGATCTTCAGCAAGTCCAGATCGAGTATGGCATTCTCGACGCGACGCGCATGCCATACGTAAGCGGCCAAGCACAGGCCTCCAGCCCCCATCATCGCGGCCACTATCCAGGCAGGCAGGCCGTCTCGGCCAAGATTCTCGAAGCCATAGACCACCCCGGCCATGCCCACGCCGGTCAGGATGAGGCCGATCCAATCCAGAGGCCTGACACCTTCCTCGCGCACGTTTGGAATGAATCGCGTCACCAGGATCACACCAAGGACCGCCAATGGCAGGTTGAGAAAGAAAATCCAACGCCACGAACCGTAGGTGACGATCAGTCCGCCGATGAGTGGCCCCAGCACCGGCCCCAGAAGGGCCGGCATGGTAAGGACGGACATGGCGCGCACCAGATCATGCTTGGGCGTGGATCGGAGCAGAACCAAACGTCCCACAGGCCCCATCATCGCACCCGCAGCCCCAGCACAAAACCTGGCCGTCAAAAGTTGCGGCAAGGTGTGGGCGAATCCACAGCCCGCGCAGGCCGAGGCGTAGCCCACGATTGCGCACAGGAAGACTTTCTTGGCGCCAAACCGGTCGGCCGCCCAACCGCTGATTGGCAGGAAGATCGCGGCGGCGAGAAGATAGACGGTGATGGCGGTGTTAAGATGGACCGGATTCTCACGCAGTGAGCGCGCCATCGTCGGTAACGCATTGGCAAGAACCGTCGCGTTCAGGGTCTGCATCATCAGGGCCGCGCCGATAATGGCGGGGACGACCGATGAAAATGGCTGGTGAGCGTCAACCGATGCGACGCCTCCGTGAACTGGCGCGGCATCGTCCATCAGATCATATCCGCCTGTCGCGCCAACGATCCCACCGCCGCAGCCGGGGCCCTGCGCCCTTCTGGCGAAAGATCAGCGAGACGCGCCGCCGTCACGTCTCGCCTTTAGGCGTCCATGAACGATAGTGTTTTACCGGCCGTGTAGCTGGTCTTCATCGCCAGGGTGGCCTTGGCGGCTTCATATTCCGCGGCCAAGCGGGCCACCAGGTCGCCTGCGCTCAGCACTTCCTTCACCGCGCCGATACCCTGGCCGCACCCCCAGATATCCTTCCAGGCCCTGGCCTCCTGATTGCCGCCGGAAGCGAAGTTCATCTTGGAGGGATCGGCCTGCGGCAGGTTGTCCGGATCAAGTCCGGCGCGCTCGACGCTGGGACGCAGATAGTTGCCGTGAATCCCGGTGAAGAGGTTGGTGTAGATGATGTCTTCGCCGCCACGCTCGACGATCATCTCCTTGTAGCCAGGGACGGCGTTGGCTTCCTTGGTGGCGATGAAGGCCGAACCGATATAGGCGAGATCCGCGCCCATGGCCTGCGCCGCCAATATGGCTCCGCCATTGGCGATGGCGCCAGACAGGGCGATGGGACCGTCGAACCACTCCCTGAGCTCTTGGATCATGGCGAAGGGCGACAGTCGTCCCGCGTGACCGCCCGCGCCAGCGGCGACGGGGATCAAGCCATCGGCGCCCTTTTCGATCGCCTTGCGAGCGAAGAAGTTGGAAATCACGTCGTGTAGAATTAGACCGCCCCAACCATGAACGGCGGCGTTGACATCCTCGCGAGCGCCTAGCGAGGTGATGACCAAAGGAACCCTGTATTTAGCGCAGAGCTCTACATCGTCCTCAAGGCGATTGTTGGTCTTGTGGACGATTTGATTGACGGCAAACGGCGCCGCTGGCGTGTCCGGATTGGCTTTGTCCCAGGCCGCGAGTTCCTCGGTGATCCGCGCCAGCCACTCGTCAAGTTGCGATAAAGGCCGGGCGTTCAGAGACGGGAAAGAGCCCACGACACCAGCCTTGCATTGGGCGATCACTAGATCGGGACCCGACACAATGAAAAGCGGCGAGGCGATCACCGGGAGCCGTAGGCGGTCACGAAGCACGGGCGGCAGAGCCATGGGATCAGTCCTCCAGGGTATTGCCGTCGTCCGCATTCAGGCGGCGGCGGCGTGTCCATTATGACAGCGCCATTAAGGACCCGGCGGCAATTAGGCAACGGCCCCCCCCAAAAGACCCACCAACACGGCCCAGAAAGTACCCGATTCACAAAACTGTCGCACAACGCGAATATTTTGTGAGGACCACGCTGGGTTGGCCGTTTTGAGGGTCACCGTCGCTAAGGGACACAACAATGAAAACGCGCAACGTCTTGGCCGCTGGGGCGGCATTGGGCGCTATTGCCATGTCCGGCGTTACCGCCGAAGCGAAGCCTATCCACCACAAACACCCCACTACCCCATCAAAGGAAAGCGTGGAGCTCGCAGGAGAGGTTCGGGAACTGAAAGCCCAGTTGCAAGCCTTGACCGCGCGGCTTGACGCACAGTCGCAAGCGCAACAGCAAACTCAGGCCCAGGCCCAAGCAGCCCAGTCCCAAGCCGTGGCGGCTCAATCCGCCGCTCAGGCCACGGCGACGCAGGTGCAAGCGCAGCAATCGCAAATCCTGACCATCCCGAGCCAGGTGGACACCGCGACCAGGAAGGCAGCACCGAAGCCCGGCTGGTGGAACGACACCAAAATCGGCGCGACGATGTTCGCGGACGCCACTAACATCAACAACAGGAACAGCGCAGGCAAAACCGGTCAAAGCGGCACGGATTTTGATATCAAACGCCTCTACTTGGTCGTTGATCACAAGTTCAACAACACTTACTCTTTCAATTTGACTACCGATTTCAACTTCGACAACAATTTTACGTCTCCGAGCGGAGCAAGTTCACCGACCGCCAATGAAGCGGGCGGCGCCAATACGGCGGGTGGGATCAAGACGACACAACTTTATATCAAGAAAGCTTATTTGCAGGCGCACTACGCCGAAGGGTTGAATGTCCGCCTCGGCTCCGCCGACCTGCCCTGGGTACCCTTTGTGGAAGGGCTATATGGCTACCGATACGTGGAGCAGACCCTGATCGATCGCACCAAATTCGGCGGGTCCGCCGACTGGGGCGTCCACGTCTATGGCAATTTCTTCGATCACATCGTCAGCTACGCTATTTCGGTCGTTGATGGGGAGGGCTACCGTCAGCCAGCCGTGGGCTCGGCCAATCGAACCAGCGCCGTCGACGTCGAAGGCCGCCTCAGCGCCACCTATAAAAACGTCACCGTTGCGGTTGGGGGATACGACGGCAAGCTCGGCAAGTACGTCGAAAATGTCCCTACCTTCAACACCGCCGAACGATTCAACGCCTTGATCGCCTATACGACACCGAAGGTTCGCGTGGGATTTGAATACCTGTACGCTCGCTACTGGGCGGACGTCACTCAATCCAACTCGGCGAAGACCAACACCACCGACGGCTATTCGGTGTTTGCCTCATACAATTTCACGCCAAAGATCGCCGCGTTTGGCAAATATGAGTGGGTGAAGCCCAAAGCCAACACCGTTCCGGGCGAAAACGACAACTATTTCAATGTCGGCGTCTCCTACAAGCCGATTGGGCCCCTCGACTTTGCCATCGTCTATAAGCGGGACGAAGTGGTCAACGGCTCGTTCTCCACGGGTAATGGCGTTGTCGGGATCCCGACGGGCGCAACGGCAGGAAAGGGAACTTACGACGAGGTCGGTCTCTTTACTCAGGTGAAGTTCTAGAGTTGATTTTTCGCGCGGCGGTCGATCGGAATACCGACTGCGGCGCGGTTGTCAGAATCGCCCGTATCTGGACGCACCGGGCGGATGTCACGAAACCTACAAGCGTCATCGCTAAGGTCACAGAAACGCGAGCTGCCCGAGGGCGGCCTCGATCCGGGAGACTATCATGATTAAGACAATCGTCGCCGCAGCCGCTGCGACAGCCATGGTCGCGGGAGCCGGCATATCGGCCGCCGCGAACATCTCGGGCGCGGGCGCTACTTTCCCGGCGCCGGTCTACGCAAAATGGGCCGAGGCCTACAAGGCTCAGACCAACAACGCACTCAACTATCAAGCCATCGGCTCGGGTGGCGGCAAAAAGCAAATTATCGCCAACACCGTGGATTTTGGCGCGTCCGATAAGCCGATGACGTCAGCGGAATTGGCGGCCAACGGCCTTCAACAGTTCCCTACCGTCGTCGGCGGCGTCGTTCCGGTGATGAACCTCCCAGGCATCAAGGCTGGCGAGGTTCGCCTAACGGGGCAAGTGCTCGCGGATATCTATCTAGGTCTGATCAAAAAGTGGAACGATCCGGTGATCGCCTCCTGGAACAAGGGCGTCGCGCTTCCGAACCTGCCGATCACCGTGGTGCATCGGTCGGACGGGTCGGGCACCAGCTTCCTGTTCACCAGCTACCTGAGCATGGAAGAGCCGAAATGGCAGGCC
>JAYTXV010000361.1:0-3846 GCA_043742805.1 Caulobacteraceae bacterium
GATCCGCGGCAGGGTGTCCGCCGTGCTCTCCACCGCGCCGGTCAAGGGATAGCAGCCCAGGGTGCGGAAGCGGACCGACTTCATCATCGGCGTCTCGCCGTCGCGCAGGGGCATACGGTCGTCGTCGACCATGATCAGCGTTCCGTCGCGCTCGACCACCGGGCGTTCAGCGGCGAAATACAGCGGCACGATCGGGATTTTTTCCAGATGGATATATTGCCAGATATCCAGCTCGGTCCAATTGGAGATCGGGAAGACGCGGATACTCTCGCCCTTGTTGATGCGGGTGTTGTAAAGACGCCAGAGTTCCGGCCGCTGATTTTTCGGGTCCCAGCGATGTTGAACCGAGCGAAACGAGAATATGCGTTCCTTGGCCCGGCTCTTTTCCTCGTCCCGCCGCGCGCCGCCGAACGCCGCGCCGAACCCGTATTTGTCCAGCGCCTGTTTCAGCCCCTCGGTCTTCCAAAGGTCGGTGTGCGTCGCCGAGCCGTGGTCGAAGGGATTGATGCCTCGGGCCAGCGCGTCGGGGTTTTGATAGACCAGCAGTTCGAAGCCGAGCTCCTTGGCCATCCGCTCGCGCATCTCGTACATGGCCTTGAATTTCCAGGTCGTGTCGACGTGCAGCAGCGGAAAGGGGGGCTTTGACGGATAGAAGGCCTTCGCCGCCAGATGCAGCATCACGGCCGAATCCTTGCCTACGGAATAGAGCATCACCGGACGCTCACATTCGGAAACCACCTCACGCATGATCTGGATGCTCTCGGCCTCCAGCCGTTGCAGATGCGTCAGCATCGCCCGGTCCAGGCCGGCGGGCCCGCTTGCCTTCGATTGCGGCTGGGTTACGAGACTGACATTCATGATCAAACCTTACTCTTGAGGCCGCGGCGCAGATGAGGGCGCCGACCGAGAAAATCAATGCTGCAATGCAATGCTTGGGGCTCGGTCAAAAAGTCAACCGATGCATCGCCCCGATAGTGAAGATGCAATCAATCCTGGCGCCGCGCAGGCAGCGGCGAGGATTGAGACGGCGGCGTCGATCTCCGCCCTGCGAGCCCGGAAGTTCGGATCCTGGGCGACGGTCCGGACAGGGCGTCGAAGTGCTGAGGTCGATTGCGGGTCTACCCGGCGCCCACCCTCAAAAACTTCGTAGTGCAGATGGGGTCCGGTGGCCAATCCCGACGCTCCGACGAAGGCGACGACCTGGCCTTGGCGAACTCGCGCGCCTGGAACCATGCCCGGCCCCCAGGCCGAAAGATGTCCATAGCCTGTTTCCAGCGCGGCGGAATGCCGGATCTTCAGCCACCGCCCGTAGCCGCCGGACCAACGCGCCTCCTCGATTACGCCGTCGCCAGCAGCCAGCACCGGCGCGCCAAGCGACGCACCGAAATCGACACCCTCATGCATGCGGGTGAAACCCAGAAGTGGATGCATCCTTAGCCCGAAGGCCGATGTCAGGTGGGCGCCGTCCACGGGGGTTCTCAGCAGCGCCGGCGCGGCCGCGCCGTCGGCCCCGTCCACCCATTGCTCGCCGCGAGACCCCTCCGGTTGGAATCGGTAGAGTCGCGCATTGCCCGAACGCGTGGTGACGTCGGCATAGAGAAGGTCGCCGGAGTCGAGGGCCTGACCGTCGCCGCGCCGGTGTTGGTCGAACACCAGCCGGAACCGGTCGCCGCTTTCGACATCCCGGGTCAGGTCGAGGCGTCGCCCGAAAAGGCGTACGACCTGGGCAGCCATGTTGATGTCCACGCCGGCCTCAACGATCGATAGGTACAGGGAGCCGTGGATCAGGCCTCGTGTCAGCGTCGGCGAGACAAACACCGGCGATTCATTACGGTGCAGGCGCGGGACACCGTCCAACCCCCGAACGAGGTCCAGATGATCACCTTCCCTGGGCGTAAGTCCGAGGGATGCGAGCCGTGGTCCGGCCGCCGTTCCCGGTGTGACCGTCAAGCGGAGTTCCAGGCCCGGGTGAGGATTGACCGTGTCGAAATCGTTGGCCAGGGCGTCCGCGGCCAGATTGGCCTCATCTCCGCCCAGACCGCCGCGAACCAGGGCCGTGCGAAGCGACTCCCTGGGCCGCATCTGGATCGTGTTGACGTGATCCTGCCGCGGTTCTCCAGGCATGCCGACACGGGCTGACAGGGCCGGCGCGCCACCCGCCAGCCAGATCAGGACCGCGAGCCCGGTGAAGGCGGGGTTCAGGGCCATTTGTCGCGCTTGCGATCCTCTAGTCAGCCGCATCGGAGTCGATGGTGCGTATGCCCCTTCCTTACGGGAGAATTGGTTTGTTTTTGTGTCGTGGCCGGCTGTGAGACGATAGTCCACAGTTGTTCCGATCCGATTCCGAGGCGACGTCCCTGCCGGTTTTTGTCCCAGTCCTGTGCGCCATCGCCGCGGTTCCCGCCGGCTGGCTGGCCGCCGCCTTCGCCCGGCCATACACTGTCGTTTCTTCGCGGGTGTGTTCGCCGGTGGTTATGGCCGCCAACATACTCGCCTTCACCTGGGCCGGACTAGTGATGCCCGCCGACTGGCGTCTGCTCGCCGGCCTGGGCCTGGGGTGGGGTCTGGTCTCTCTGGCGACCATCGACCTGATCGCCTTTCGCCTGCCCGATGTCTTTACCCTGCCGCTGCTGGTGTCGGGCCTGGCCTCGGCCCTCGCTTTTCCCGGGCGGCCGATCCTCGAACATGCCATCGGCGCCTTGGCCGGGTGGGCCCTGCTGGCGGCGCTAGGATGGCTCTACCGGCGCTGGCGCGGCGTGGATGGCATCGGCCTGGGAGACGCCAAGCTGCTGGCCGCCGGCGGCGCCTGGCTGGGATGGCCGGCCCTACCGTCGGTCCTGCTCTTGGCGTGCTTGGTCAGCCTGGTCTGGATCGCCGCGAGCGCCCTTCGCGGTCGACGGGCCGAGCCGTCGACGCCCATCGCCTTCGGAGCGCCTCTCTGCTTGGCCATCTGGGTTGTCTGGCTGCATGGACCCTTGATGATTTGAACCCGGACCTATTCGGCGTAGCGCACCCAGAAAGGGTGGGCCTTGCCTCCGGTCAGTTCGACGATCTCCATGCGGTGGGTTTGGCCCCCGTTTCGGTCGCGAGCGACAACCCGAACGGTCAGGGTGCGGCCGACATAACGGTCATCCGGCGCGATGTCCTCGGCAACGCGCTCGTTGTCGAGGCCTGACTCATTGGCCAGCTGGTCGTTGCTCGCCAATTCCTGTCCGCTCATCGCGGCCCTGGCCAGCGGCGTGGCGTGGCGGGGTTCAAAGCCGCCGTTCTCCTCGAAGAATGTGGTCACCGCCGGCGCGATCCGATTGAACGTCGCCACATCCATATCCCTGAGGGCGGCGAGTTCCCCGACGGTTCGGAAGGGGCCATGACGTTCGACCGGACCTTGCGTCACCCCGAGAATATTGTCGTTCGCGGAGGGGGCGGTGGTGTCCTCACTCTGCCATTCGCGAAATTCCAGCACCAGCGCGTCGAGCTTTTCGCGGGGCGCTCCCGCCACGGCGAACAGGGCTCGCGCCTGGCTATCGTTCAACCCCGCCAGAGGCGCCTTGCCGCGTTCGTCCTCCACCGTCACCGTCAGATCCACACCGTTGAATTCAAGCCGCCTCGACCGGCCGTCGATTGACCAGCGCAGCCCGCGATCTTCGGCGGCCAGTCCATGGACCGCCATGTTGAGCCCCGCGTCCGCCGCGGCGGACAGCTTCGCCTGTTGCATGCGTCCCGAGGCCAGCGCGATCCCGCCCTGGCCGGCGGCCAGAACCTGGAAGGCCAGATAGGCGAACGCGGCCACCGCCGTCACCGCCGCCACCAAGGCGTAACCATCGTCGCGTCCGGACGGTTTCACTG
>JAYTXV010000362.1:0-1659 GCA_043742805.1 Caulobacteraceae bacterium
CATCGGAACCAGACAATGGTGTCGGATAGTTGTCGAGTAACCCCGGCGCCGTCGCGCCGACCAGCACGTACTTGTCCTTAAAGTATTCGGGGGTAATTCGTCCCTCGACCAAGTCGGCGGCCGAGACCTGTTGAAAATTGCCCGCTGGCTTGCTGAACGGGATGAGGAACTCATCACTCCTGGCGACGGCGCCGGCGACAGCGGCGCCGCGGCTGTGGCTTGTGTAGTGGCTCAACCTTTCCCGTGTCTGGCCGGCGACCATGACCATCAATTCGGGAAGCAACTGGCCCTGGTAGTTGATGAACAGGTAGGCGCGCCTGACAATACCATCGACGTCGGGGATCGAGGCGGTCCGCCCGAATCCAGCCGCGGCCGAGGCGATGCCCTGGGTCGGCTTTGTGAGATAGCCGGCATGGCCTTTCCCCGGCGACTCCAGAATCTCGGGCAGATAGACCGGCGCCATTGTCATGGCGTCATGAACCTGCCGGTCGCCGGATGGCGATCCCTTCGACTGAAACAAGATGTCGCAAGCGATCGCCTTTGGGCCTCCCGCCGCGATATTCCGCAACATGGTGGCCTGAACGGCGCGCGGCCAAGGCCAGAGCCCCTCGTGCTCGGTGGAGACGCTTTTGAAGTCGATTGCCACAATGACGATATCGGACGGCTCCGCCTGATGGCGAAACCGAAGGGAAAAGTCGTAGATCGCGTTGTCGATACGGGTCGTGGCGCCGGAGAGCAGCAGACTGCTTACCAAAAGGGTCGCCAGGAACAACAGGGCGGACCATTCGACGAGAAGCCGCCCGCGCGCGAGGAGATTGGGTTCGCCCTGTCGAGGTTCCTCTGGAGCCGCGTCAGACATGGCCCTTTGCCACCGGTCTACCGCGCCACCATTTCGGGCGTCGCCGCGGCGCCGGTCTTCTCGAGCCGATAGCCGAATCCGTAAACCGGCCCGAAATTATAGCCATTGGCGGGAGTCAGGCCGAGCTTGGTTTTGAGGCGGCAGACGTGGGTGTCGAGCGTACGAGAGGAGACGTTGGCCGCCGCTCCCCAAACCTCTTCCATCAGATAGCTGCGTGCAAGGGGACGATGCATGTTGCGGAAAAGCAGCAACGCGAGGTTGAATTCCTTGGTTGTCAGAACCCGCTCCTCCAACCCCGTTATGACGACGTCGCGCGATCGGTCGAATGTGTAGTCGCCAAACTTTTCGAGATGATCGTCGGCGGCGGGGGACAGCCGTCGCATCAGCGTCTCGACCCTCGCCAGCAACACCGGTTTGCGAACGGGTTTCGTCACATAGTCGTCGGCGCCAGAAACAAGGCCGGCGACGATGTCCTCGTCCGTGCTGCGGGCCGTGATCAGGATGATGGGGATATTCGGCGCCAAAGAGCCCGCGCGGATCCGTTGGACCAGATCGATCCCGGTTATGTCCGGCAGATTCCAGTCGATACACGCCAGGTCGTAAGTGTCGCGATGCAACGCTTTTTGAAACGACTGTCCATCGGCGAAGGGCGCGCACTGTCCATGCACGCTCAGCATCACCGTAAGTCGGCCAAGTTCGTCAGGATCGTCCTCGACGATGGCGATCTTTCTCATTCAGGGTCCCCCGAAAACAGCAAGGCAACGAAACACCCGTCTAAACTCGTGGCCAGCCTCACCGCC
>JAYTXV010000363.1:0-5688 GCA_043742805.1 Caulobacteraceae bacterium
TGAGCGCCACCCTCAATCCGTCGCACCCTGTTCCCAAACCACCGGCCACAATCGCACGGTGTCCGAAACTCGGGCCGGCGCGTTCGCCTGGGACACCAAGCCGGTCTACCGCGCCAACGAGGACCGGTTCCTGTCTCTGAAGCCCGAGGTGAAACCGTTCACCTCCGAGGCAATGCTGGTTCTGCCTGGCTACAAGGGAGACCTGCTCGGTCTGGTCAACGGCGCCTCGCGGGTTTGACCCCCTCGGCTCGGGACCCAACCTGAGCTACCAAGGCTCCCCCGACCCCCGAGAGTTCGATCATGAAAAACCGTTTCACCTTGTTCGTGATCGCAGCCATGATCGCGGGGGTATTGACCGGTTTTATCCTGAACCGGACCATCACCGATCCGGCCCAGCTGAAACAGGTGGCCGAATGGCTGTCGATCCTCACTGATGTTTTCCTGCGGCTGATCAAGATGATCATCGCGCCGCTGGTGTTCTCCACTCTGGTGGTCGGCATCGCCCATATGGAAGACAGCGCCGCCATCGGCCGGGTGGGCGTGAAGACCATCGGCTGGTTCATCGGCGCATCCCTGGTCTCGCTGCTGATCGGCCTGATCATGGTCCACGTCTTGCAGCCGGGGGTCGGGCTGAACCTGAGCGTGCCGGCCCTGACCGCCAAGAGCGACGTCACCGCCCAGGCTTTGACTCTCAAGGATTTCATCACACACGTTTTCCCGACCTCGATCGTCGGGGCGATGGCCGACAATCAGATTCTGCAGATCGTGGTGTTCTCGATCTTCGTGGGCACGGCCATCGCCGCTGTGGAGGACCGCGCCCCGGCCGTCATGGCCCTGGCCGAACAGGTGGCCCAGATCATGTTGAAGGTCACCGGCTATGTGATGCTGTTCGCCCCGTTCGCGATTTTCGCCGCCCTGGCCTCGACGGTGGCGACCCAGGGCGTGGGCGTGCTGCTCGGCTATGCTAAATTCGTCGGCGGGTTCTATCTGTCGCTCGGTCTGCTCTGGGGCCTGCTGATCGCGGTGTGTTTCCTGGTCATCGGCCGCCGGGCCGGCGCCCTGGTGTCCGCCATCCGCGATCCAGCGGTACTGGCTTTTTCCACCGCCAGTTCCGAGGCAGCCTATCCGCGCATCCTGGAAGGATTGCAGACCTTCGGCGTCTCGCGCCGAATAGCCAGTTTCGTCCTGCCGCTCGGATATTCGTTCAATCTGGACGGTTCGATGATGTACTGCACCTTCGCCACCTTGTTCATCGCCCAGGCCTATCACGTGCCTCTGACCCTGGGTCAGCAGATCATTATGCTTTTGCTGCTGATGGTCACCAGCAAGGGAATGGCAGGGGTACCCCGCGCATCCCTGGTGGTGATTGCCGCCACGCTCTCCACCTTCCACCTACCTGAAGCAGGCTTGCTGCTGATCCTGGCGGTCGACCATCTGCTCGACATGGGCCGCAGCGCCACCAATGTGGTTGGCAACAGCGTCGCCGCGACGGTGATCGCCAAGTGGGAGGGGGAGTTGAGCGATCAGCCCTCGAATGTCGCCCGAGGGATCGCATAGTAGACATTTACCGAGGGTCCGGTCGGCGTGTCCATCGCCATCGATCGGTCCGTCAGGGTCGCGCCCAGCTTCTCCACCGCCCGTCGCGACCGGAAATTCGTTTCGCCGACGCGGAAGATGACCGTATCTACGAACCGGAACGCGTGGGTCAGCATGATCCGCTTCATGTCGCTGTTGAAGGCGCCGCCCCAGTAGGCCCGGCCCAGAAACGTCCAGCCGATCTCGATCTCGCCGGGCTGCGTGTAGAGAGCGCTGTAGCGCGACCAGCCGGCCACGGCGCCGGTCGCTCGGCAGATGGCCGTCAAGGCGCCGCCGGAGGCCAGTCCGTCCTCGAAAAACGCGCGGAAGATACCTTCCTTCCAGCGGTCGCCCTGGGGGTGCAGGTCCCAAACCGCCGGGTTGCAGCCCAGGGCGAACAAAGGCGCATGGTCGTGGACCGTCGCCGGGCGCATGGCGATGACACTGCCGGTTAGGTGAGGCTGATAATCGAACATGGCGCCTTCATAGCGCGGTCCCGCCGGTTAGATCGAGGTGGTCATGAACATGACCGGGCCGATCAGCATCGGCGCCGTGGTGCGCGGCGGTCACCAGCGGCGGAGAAGGGGTGTGGGGGAACGCCCATGGCTTGGTCTAGGATGCCGAGGTCGGCCAGAAGGCCGTCGTCAGATACACGCGAAAGCCGTCATCCGGAGCCCAGCATCGCCTCCACCGCCCGCCTTGCCATTACCCGCACAAGGGCGCCCCGATATTCGGCTGAGGCATGCATGTCGCTGTTGAAGCGCGAGAAATCGAGCACCGCGTCGTCCATCGCGCCTGGATCCAGCCGTCGCGCCAGGGCCTCTTCCATCGCGCGGGCACGAAAGGCGCAGGGTCCGGCCCCGGTCACCCCGACACGGATTCCGGCATCGAACTGGGCGACGAAAACCCCCACTACCGCATAGCGCGAGGCGGGATTGGGAAACTTGCGATAGGCGGCCCGCCGGGGGATCGGGAAGGTGATGGAGCGAATTAGTTCTCCCGGTTCCAGCGCCGTCTCGAACAGGTCCTGGAAATAGTCGTCGGCCGCGATCTGGCGACGGTCGGTGTGTATCGTCGCGCCCAGGCCGATCACGGCGGCCGGATAGTCGGCGGAGGGGTCGCTGTTGGCCACTGAGCCGCCCATCGTGCCGCGGTTGCGGACCTGGGCGTCGCCGATCTGGCCAGCCAGATAGGCGAGAGCCGGGATGGCGCCCTTCACCGGCTCGGAGGCCGCGACCTGGGCATGGCGGGTCATGGCGCCGACGGTCACGACGCCTCCCACGACCGTGATTCCGGTCAGGTCCGGCACAGCCGAAAGGTCGATCAGGTCCGAGGGCGAGGCCAGGCGTTGCTTCAGGGTCGGCAGCAGCGTCATGCCCCCGGCCAGATAGGTTCCGTCGGCGGCGTCCGAGCGCAGGGCGATGGCGGCGGCCAGGCTGTCGGGGCGATGATAGTCGAATTCGTACATGAGGGCGGATTCTCCTACAGGCCGTTCGCCGCGCGCCAGACCTTCTCGGGCGAGGCGGGCATGGCGATGTCGCGGATGTTCAGGGCGTCGGTCACCGCGTTGATGATGGCCGGTGGCGAGCCGATCGCGCCGGCCTCGCCGCAGCCCTTCACCCCCAGCGGATTGTGAGTGCAGGCCGTGACCGTGGTGTCGACGCTGAAGCGCGGCAGGTCGTCGGCCCGTGGGATGCAATAGTCCATGAACGAGCCGGTCACCAGCTGGCCCATCTGGTCATAGACCCCGTGTTCCAGCAGCGCCTGGCCGATACCCTGAGCGATGCCGCCGTGGACCTGGCCCTCGACGATCATCGGGTTGATCACCTCGCCGAAGTCGTCGACCGCGACGAAGTTGGCCACCCGCACGACCCCGGTCTCAGGATCGATCTCTACTTCGGCGATATGAGTCCCGGCTGGGAAGGTGAAGTTCTTCGGGTCGTAGAAGCTTTTTTCCGACAGACCGGGTTCCAGGTCTTCCGGGAAGTTCGATGGCACGTAGGCGGCGAACGCTACTTCGCCGAAGCTGAGTTTCCTGTTGGTGGCCCGCACCGCGAAGATGCCGTCCTCGAAGTCGACGTCCTCGGGGGCGGCCTCCAGCATGTGGGCGGCGATGCGCTTGCCCTTGACGATGATCTTGTCGGTCGCCTTGACCAGCGCCGAGCCGCCCACCGCCACCGAGCGCGAGCCGTAGGTGCCCAGGCCGAATTCCACCCGGCCGGTGTCGCCGTGCACGATCTCCACCGACTCGAACGGGATGCCGAGGCGGTCGGAAACGATCTGGGCGAAGGTGGTCTCGTGGCCCTGGCCGTGACTGTGCGAACCGGTGAACACCGTCACCGAGGCGGTGGGATTGACCCGCACCTCGCCGCTTTCATAAAGGCCGACCCCAGCGCCGAGCTGGATGGCCAGCTGCGACGGGGCAAGGCCGCAGGCCTCGATATAGCAGGAGAAGCCGATGCCCCGCCTGAGGCCCCGCGCCTCCGACTCCGCCCGACGAGCCGGAAAGCCGGCGTAGTCGATCAGAGCCAACGCTTTGTCGAGGCTCGCCTCATAGTCGCCGGTGTCATAGGTCAGGGCGACGGGCGTCTGGTAGGGAAACTGGTCTGGCTGGATGAAGTTGCGCCGTCGCAGTTCGGCCGGGTCGATCTTCAGTTCGCGCGCCGCCGTCTCAACGATCCGCTCGATCACATAGGTCGCCTCGGGCCGGCCGGCGCCGCGATAGGCATCGACCGGGGCGGTGTTGGTGTAGATCCCGTCCACGGCGACATGGATGGCGGGGGTGCGGTACTGGCCGGCCAGCAAGGTTCCATAGAGATAGGTCGGCACCGCCGAGGCGAAGGTCGACAGATAGGCGCCGAGATTGGCTCGGGTCTGGACCCGGAAGCCGAGGAACATGCCATTGGCGTCGAGGGCCAGCTCGGCGGTTGTGATGTGATCGCGACCATGAGCGTCCGACAGGAACGCCTCCGAGCGGTCGGCGGTCCATTTCACCGGCCGGCTGATCCGCCTGGCCGCCCAGGCCACGGTCGTTTCCTCGGGATAGACAAATATCTTAGAGCCGAAGCCGCCGCCGACGTCCGGTGAAATCACCCGCAGCTTGTGCTCCGGCGCGAGGTTCACGAAGGCCGACAGGATCAGCCGCTCCAGGTGCGGGTTCTGGGAGGTGGTGTAGAGCGTGAACTCCTCCGTGGACCGGTCAAAGGTCGCCACCGCCGCCCGGGGCTCCATGGCGTTGGGGATCAGGCGGTTGTTGGTCAGGTCCAGCCGCGTCACATGGGCGGCGCCGGCAAAGGCCGCGTCGGTGGCCGGGCCGTCCCCAAGCTCCCAGTGAAAGCACAGGTTTCGCGGCACATTGGCGTGAATCCGGGGGCCGTCCAGCGCGTCGGCCAGCACCGCCGCGGCCTCGAGCTCCTCGAAGTCGGTCATCACCGCCTCGGCGCCGGCCTTCGCCGCCGCCAGCGTCTCGGCGATCACCACGCCATAGGTCTCGCCGACGAAATTCACCAGTTCGACCGCCAACGGCGGGCGCGAGGCCACCAGCATGTCGGTCCCATCCGACGACTTGACCAGCCAGCCGCAAGGAATATCGCCGATCTTGTCGGCCGCTAGGTCCTTACCGGTGAACACGCCGACCACACCGGGGATCTTTAGGGCCTCGGACGCGTCGATCGACACGATCCGCGCCCGGGGATGAGGCGAGCGAAGAAAGACAGCGATTGTCTGGCCGGACTGATTGATATCGTCGGTATAGCGCCCCTGGCCGGTAATGAAGCGGATGTCCTCGCGCCGCTTGACCGACTTGCCGATGCCCGTTTCGCTCATGGCGATCGCTCCTTAAAGCCGGTCGGCGGCGGCGAGCACCGCCTTGACGATGTTTTGGTAGCCGGTGCAGCGGCAGAGATTGCCCTCCAGCCCTTCGCGCACCGCCTGCTCGTCGAGCGGGCCGTCATGGCGCTTCACCAGGTCGAGCGCGCTCATGATCATGCCCGGTGTGCAGAAGCCGCATTGCAGGCCATGGCAGTCCTGGAACGCCGCCTGCATCGGGTGCAGATTTCCCGGCGCGCCTATGCCCTCGATGGTGGTCACGCCGGAGCCCTGGGCCTGGACGAC
>JAYTXV010000364.1:0-8343 GCA_043742805.1 Caulobacteraceae bacterium
CTGCTGAACGTGCGGGCGACCAACATGAGCGCGCTGGTGGAACAGCCATCGCATTTTCTGGACTGGCTTGGGGCCGCCGGCGTGGCGGCGCCCGATCGGGTGTTCGTGACCCGGGACAGATACGGCCAGTATCTTCAGTCGCTCCTGCGCGAGGCGACCGCCGACACCGCTTCGGGCCGGTTGGCGCTGGAGCACGACGCCGTGGTGGCCTTGAACCGACAGGGCGGCGGTGGCTGGACCCTGAACCTGGCCATGGGCCGCACCCTGGTCGCCGACGCGGTGGTTCTGGCCCTGGGCAACCTTCCGCCGACCCCGCCCGACGGGCTCAGTGCGGCCTTGTTGAACTCGGACCGCTATGTGGCCGACCCTTGGGCCTGGAAAGGCGTGGGCGGGAGCGGGAGCGGGCGCGGCGAGGCGCTGCTGGTCGGCACCGGCCTGACCGCCATCGACGTGGCCCTCACCATTCGCGAGGCGCAGCCCGAGACGCGACTGTTCGCCCTGTCCAGACACGGCCTGCTTCCCCGCCAGCATGGCGAAGCCCGTTCAGTTCATGGCGCGCCCGGCGCGCCGGGCGGCTCCCCGGCCGAATTGCTGGCGGAGATACGGCGGCGGGCGGCGGTCGATTGGCGCGGCGCGATCGATGGGCTGCGGCCCCATGTCCAGGCGATCTGGCGCGGCTGGACCACCGCCGAACGCCGGCAATTCCTGCGCCACCTGCGACCGTGGTGGAACGTCTATCGCCACCGGCTGGCGCCCGAGGTGGCGGCGCGGGTCGTGGACTTTCAGCGCTCGGGGCAACTGCGCGTGGCGGCCGGGCGCATCAAGGCGCTTAATCCGGTTGACGACGGCGTCGAGGTGATCTGGACGCCGCGCGGCGAAACTCAGCTAGAAACACGGCGGTTCTCGCAGGTGATCAACTGCACCGGCCCGCGCGGCGATCTGACCCAATCGAACGATCCGCTGGTCGCGTGCCTGCTCGGGGCCGGGCTGGTACGCCCGGACGCCTGCGGCCTAGGCTTCGACGTCGATTCACGTTCGCGGGCGATCGGCCTGTCTGGCGCGCCGGCCGACAGCCTGTTCGCGGTCGGGCCTCTGACCCGCGGGCAGTTTTACGAGATCACCTCGGTTCCGGATATTCGTCTGCAAGCCGCCGATTGCGCCGATTCGATCCTCAACCGTCTGGCCTTGAGAGACCGCACGGCCGGCGGACCCGTGGCTCCCCTGTCAGGCGCCGACCGGCTGGCGGACGATCTGGCCGCGTTCATCGCCGAATCGATGGCCGAGCTCGACGTTGAGCTGGGCTCGCTGAAGTTCGCACGGCGGATGCGCAGCGGCTGGGAACTGCGTGGCCGCCGCGCCGCACTCGGAGAGATCGCCCTGTGGATCGATGAGCGCCGCGAGATCGAGAAGCGTTAGGCGCCGGTTTTGCGGGCGGTGGGATTGGCGAACGGCAGGCACAACAAAGCCACAGCCGTGAGGATCGCCATCAGCAGCCAGGCTTCGTTGATCGCCCGCACCAGGGCGAGATGCTCGATCATCGGCTTCAGGATCGCCGCGGTGTCTGCGTCTACGAGACCCCGCCCCTGAGCCTGAAACATGTCCAGCGGGATGCCGACGGCCTTGGCGGTGGCCACGTCGCCAGCCCGCAGGCGCCTTTCGATGACGCGACCGAGCACGGGTCCACGGCCATAGATCACCGTGTCGATCAGAGCGATGCCGATCGCTCCACCCAGATTGCGCATCAGGTTGAACAGGCCGCTGGCGTCGGGGACCTGCTCGGGGGCGAGACGCCCAAGAGCCAGCCGCGTGGGCGGCAACAGGCAGAACATGATCGCCACGCCCCGCGCGACTTGCGGCCAGATCATTTGCTTGAAGTCGGTCTCACTGGTCTGAAAGCCGCTGAGACCGAGGCCGACGGCGAATATTACAAAGCCGAAGGCCGACAGGGTCCGGGCGCCCACGCGTCTTTCCAGGAACACCGCGACAGGCGCGGTGAGCAGTTGGGCGATGCCGGTGACCAACATGGTCCGGCCGATCTCCAGGGCGCCATGGCCGCGCACAAAGGCCAGGAACACCGGCATCAGATAGACCGAGCCAAACAGTCCCATCCCCAGGACGAAGCTGAGCAGGCAACCGACGGCGAAATCGCGGCTGGCCAGGGTATGCAGTTCCACGACCGGGTGGGCCGCCCCAAGAGTACGGCGGGCGAAAAGCGCGCCGGCGACCGCGCTGAACGCCAGCAGACCCAGCACCAGGGCCGAGGCCCAGCCGTGGCCCGGCGCCTCCTTCAGGGCGATCTCCAGCGCGGCCAAAGCCGCCGCCATCAGCCCCAGCGACGGCAGGTCCAGCCGGCGCACCTCTCCGGGGTCCATCGGCTCGACCGGAAGAAACCTTATCGCCGCGACCGCGCACATGAGGCCGGGAACGATATTGATCAGGAACAGCCAGTGCCAAGAGTAGGTTTCGGTAATCCAGCCGCCGACGATCGGACCGACGGTCGGGGCCAGCACCGCTAGAACACCGCCGATCGTAGTGGCTAGGCCCTGTCGGCGTTCCGGAAAAAGCAGGAACACTGCGGAAAACACCGATGGAATAAGCGTGCCACCGGCGAATCCCTGCAACACCCGCCAGACGACGAGCTGGGCGAAGTCAAGACTGGCGGCGCAGCCCAGGGAAGCGACGGTGAAGGTGGAGATAGCCACGACGAACAGCCAGCGCATGGATAACAGGCGCGTCAGCAACCCGGTCAATGGAATGGCGATGACTTCAGCAATCAGGTAGGCCGTCTGCACCCAACTGACCTGATCAGGCCGGACCGCCAGGGCTTTCTGGATTGTCGGGATGGACGTGGCTACGACCTGGACATCCAGTATGGCCATGAACATCCCCACGCACATGATGGCGAAGCCCGGCCATGCCGAAGCCGATCGTCTGTCCGCGTCCGACGCCGCCGTTTGCATCCCGCCCCTTCGCCTCCACATTTGGTCTCTAACGGAACGCGCGGGCCCGCGCGCCGTTCAATGACGGTCGATCCGGCCGGTCGATCCGCCAAGGACATCTGAATGACGCCGATCGCCGCGCAGACCGCCATACCCCGACTGGCCGCCCTGGCCACCTCCGTTCCACGTTTCGACCTCGATCAGGCCGACGTAGCCGCGCGAGCCGCTGAGCTGTTCGCCTTGGCCGAAGGCGGTTTCCATCGCTTGGCGCCGGTGTATCGCAACGCCCGGATCGACACCCGCCACGCCTGCGTCCCTTTGGACTGGTTTGGCGAACATCATGGCTTTCCGGAACGCAACGGGCTTTTTCTGGAGCACGCCACCGACCTGCTGGTCGAAGCGGCGTCGAAGGCCCTGGCCGAGGCCAACCTGCATCCCAGCGAAATCGACACCATCGTCACCGTCTGTTCCTCCGGCATCGCCACGCCGAGCCTGGACGCCCGGGTGATGCAGAGACTGCCCTTCAGGCGTGACGTTCAACGCCTGCCGATCTTCGGCCTGGGATGCGCCGGCGGGGTGATGGGCCTGTCACGCGCGGCGGCGATGGCCAAAGCGGCGCCCGCATCTCACGTGCTGCTGCTGGTGGTCGAGCTGTGCAGTCTGACGTTCCGTCGACAGGATCGCTCGAAGAGCAACATGGTGGCCACGGCCCTGTTCGGCGACGGCGCGGCGGCGGCCGTGGTCAGTTGTCGGACCGACACGGTGTCGATGTCCGCCCCAAGGCTCGGCCCCTGGGGCGAGCACACATGGCCGGACAGCCTGGACGTGATGGGCTGGGAGGTCGCCGACGACGGCCTGAAAGTGGTGTTTTCGCGCGACATCCCGGCCCTGGTCCGCGACGACCTGCGGCCGGTGGTCGACGAGTTTCTGGCCCGCCATGAGATCAGGCTGAGAGACATCGACGAGTTCGTCTGCCACCCGGGCGGCGCCAAGGTCGTCGACGCGCTGGAAGACTGTTTCGAGTTGCAGCGAGGAACGCTGACGCACGCCCGCGACACCCTGCGCGACCACGGCAACATGTCGGCGGCCACCGTGCTGTTCGTGCTGCGGGCGGCCCTGGATCAGCGCCTGTCCGGTCGTCGACTGCTGACCACCCTGGGTCCCGGATTCACCGCCGCCCTGCTGGTCGTCGAAGCGTGATCGCGGGCCTCAATACTCCGCTGGTCTGGGTGCTGGCCTTGGTCGTGGTCCAGCGGCTGGGGGAACTGGCCCTGGCCTCGTCGAACACCCGCAAGCTGCTGGCGCGGGGCGCGCGGGAGGTCGGCCGCGCTCACTATCCATTGTTCATTGCGCTGCATTCGTCCTGGCTGCTGGCCATCGCGGCCACGACGCCGATCAACGCGCAGCCTATCTGGCCACTTATCGGCCTATTCGTCGCGCTCCAGCTTATGCGTGTCTGGGTGATCTCGACCCTGGGGCCTTACTGGACTACCCGCGTGATCACGCTGGACGACGCCCCGGTGGTGCGCTCGGGCCCTTATCAATGGGTCCGGCACCCCAACTATTGGGTGGTTGTCGGCGAGATCGCCGTCCTGCCGCTGGCCTTCCACAACTGGCCGGTGGCGGCGGTATGGTCAGTGCTCAACGCCATGCTGCTGCGGCACAGGATCGGCGTGGAAAGCGCGGCGCTGGTCGACCGCGAGCGGTTCAACGCCCACCGAGGACGGCGACCGGCAGGCCGGTGTGACTTGAGCGCACTTCCGGAACAACCAGGCCACGCCGATCACACCGCGTAACTTTATTGCGGTTTAGTCCTGCCGCAGCCGCCGGCGCTGCGCCGCCACCAGTGTTCTGGCCTCATGCAAGGTGTGGGTCACCGCCACGCACAGCGACCGCATCTCTTCGGTGGCCACCAGCAGGTCGGGCACCATGATGGTCATCATGCCGGCGGCATGGGCGGCGCGCACGCCGTTGTGAGAGTCCTCCAGGGCAAGGCAGGCCACGGGGTCGACACTCAGGCGCGCTGCGGCGACCAGGAACGGATCGGGATTGGGCTTGCCCCGGTCGTAGTCGCCGGCCGCCACCACAGCCTGGAACCGGGCCAGCAGACCGTTGGGGCCAAGCTGGCGCGCAACCGTCGCATGACCGGAGGAGGTGGCGACGGCGCGGGGTATTCCTTCCGCCTCCAGGAAATCCAGCAGTTCGACCGCCCCGGCCTTTACCGCCACCCCCGCCTCGATCTGGGCGTGGGCGAGCGCCCAGGCGTCGGCGATCCACGGCTCATAGTCGAAACCGGCGCCGAAATGATCCAGGGCCACCACGCGGCTGGCCTCATGCTGGAGACCCACCATGCGCAGAAACACCTCCAGCGGCAGATGCACGCCCCGCCGGCGGCTGGCCTCCATCATCACGTCGCGAAACATGGTCTCGGTATCGACCAGCAAACCGTCCATATCGAAGATCACGGCCTCAACCCGGCGCGGAAGGGTCACGCGAACTGGTCCGCGCCATATCCCTGGAAATACAGCAGAGCCGTCAGGTCGGTATGATCGACGCGGGCGTCGGCGCGGGCTGCGACGATCGGCTTGGCCCGCCAGGCGACGCCCAGGCCGGCTGCCTCGATCATGGCCAGATCGTTGGCGCCGTCGCCGACCGCGAGAGTTTCGGAAAGAGCTAGGCCCAGCGCCGCCGCCTCTTCATTCAAAGCCGCCAGCTTGGCTTCCCGCCCGAGGATCGGCATGGCGACCGCGCCGGTCAGCCGCGCGCCGTCGTCGATCAGGCGATTGGCCCGATGGGCGGCGAAGCCCGCCGCCGCCGCGACCCGCGCGGTGAAGAAATCGAAACCGCCGGAAACCAGCACGCATCGGGCGCCGTGCGCGGACATGGTGCGCGTCAGAGTGGACGCGCCCGGGTTCAGGCGCACGCGTTGAGTGTAGGCATCTTGCAAGGCGCCCAGGCGCAGGCCCGCCAGCCGCGACACGCGTTCGATTAAGGCCGCCTCGAACGGCAGCTCCCCGGCCATCGCCCGCTCCGTTATGGCGGCGATCTCGGCCTTGACGCCCGCGAAATCGGCCAGTTCGTCGAGGCATTCGCAACCGATAATGGTGGAGTCCATGTCGGCCAGCAGCAGCCGCTTGCGCCGGCCATCGGCCGGCTGGACACAGACATCGACAGCCAGGCCCGCGAAAGCCGTGGCGGCGCGGACCCGCAACGCGGCCAGATCTCCGCCATCGATGAACAGGTCCATCGCCCGGTCGCTCAGAATGCCGGTGTCGGCGATCGGCCGCCCCGCTCCGGCCAGAGCCTCGAGCGCGTGATCGAGACTCTCCCGCAGACCGTTATGGTCGGGAGCGACAAGGGTGAGGACGTGGCGCATGGGTGGTTGGGATGTGGCCGATCCCATGGGCGACCGCAAGGCCGACAATCAGCGGCGCCCCCCGTCCTTATCACTCTCCTTTTATTGTTTCGAATTTTAACCAACAGCGGGAACAATTTAACACTTCCGCCGCCGGAATAACTGGTGCGGATTGACACGCTCTCGATCCCGCCGCCCCCAGGGTTGCGCGGCGCGCGGGCGCGAGGCATGAGGCGGGGTCAGGCGTCGCCAAGAGCGCCACCCCTTCCGGAGGACATGCGATGCCCGAGGCCATTCTCGAACCCGATCTGCCGATTATCGACCCGCACCATCACCTGTGGGACCGCACTCAGGGCAACACCGGCGACCAGCCGCCGCCGCAGCACGGCTTCGAGGCGATGCTGCGGCTGGTTCCCCACTATCTGTTCGATGAACTGCTGACTGACATGACGCGGGGCCACAATGTGATCGGCACCGTTTATATGGAATGCGGTTCGATGTACCGCGCCGACGCGGCGCCAGCCTTCCGCCCGGTGGGGGAGACGGAATTCGTCAATGGCGTCGCGGCGATGGCCGCCAGCGGCCTGTATGGAGATTCTCGCGCCTGCGCCGGCATCGTCGGCCATGTCGACCTGACCATCGGCGTCCCCGCCCGGGCCGTGCTGGAGGCCCATATCGTAGCCGGCGGCGGGCGGTTTCGCGGCATTCGCCACGCTGCCTCGTCGGATCCCGATCCGGCCGTGCTCGGCCCGCTGGGCCACCGGCCTTCCGGCCTGTATCTCGACGCGCGCTTTCGCGAGGGCTTCGCTCAACTGGCGCCGCTGGAGATGTCGTTCGACGCGTGGATGCTGGAGCCCCAGCTGGGTGATCTGGTCGATCTGGCGCGGGCCTTTCCAGGCACCACGATCGTTTTGGACCACGTTGGCACGCCCCTGGGCATCGGCGTCTATGCCGGTCGGCGCGAGGAGCGGTTCGCCGGCTGGCTGACCAACATCCGGGCCCTGGCGGCCCTGCCCAATGTGTTCGTCAAACTGGGCGGCCTGGCGATGGTGTTTCCGGGCTTTGACTCGTTCATGGCGGCGATCCCGGCCTCCTCCACCCAACTGGCGACGGAGTGGCGGCCCTATATCGACGCCTGCATCCAGGCCTTCGGACCGACCCGCTGCATGTTTGAGAGCAATTTCCCGGTCGACATCGGCAGTTGCACTTACGACGTGCTTTGGAACACCTTCAAGGTTCTCAGCCAGGGTTATTCGGCGGACGACAAGACCGCCCTGTTCAACGATACCGCCAGGCGCGTCTACCGGCTGGATATCTAGGGAAGACTCGCATGCACTACAAAGAACTGAAGACGGCCTGGGCCGAGCTGATCGCCCCGGGCGCAGCATTCGAGATCGAGACAATCCAGGTGCGCGGCGTGCCCCTTCGCGCCTACAAGAACGCGCCGGCCACTGTGCGCGAGCTCTGGTTGGCCTCGACGGCCTTCGCCGACCGCGAATATCTGATCTATGGCGACGAGCGGATTACCTATGGCGAGGCCCACATTCAGGTCGATTCCATCGCCGCCTGGCTGACGGCCCGAGGGGTGGCGCACGGCGACCGGGTGGCGATCGCCATGCGCAACTATCCCGAGTGGATCCTGGTATACTGGGCCTGCGTCTGCCTGGGCGTGGCCGTGGTCGGCATGAACGCCTGGTGGGTCCCCGAGGAGATCGACTATGCGCTCAAGGATTCGGCGCCCAAGGTGATCTTCTGCGACGGCGAACGCCTGGCGCGCCTGATCGAAAGACCAGAAACCACCACCGGTATCACCATCGTTACGACCCGGACCGACGGCGCCACACCCGACGGTGTGATCGCCTGGAGCACGGTGATTGGCCACGGCGGCGACATGCCGGACGCCGCCATCGACCCCGACGACGACGCCTGCATCTTCTACACCTCCGGCACCACCGGCTTTCCCAAGGGCGCCCAGCTTACCCATCGGGGCTGTGTCTCCAACCTGTTCAGCCTCATGTTCTCGGGTCAGGCCACCGCCCTGGCCACCCA
>JAYTXV010000365.1:0-2035 GCA_043742805.1 Caulobacteraceae bacterium
TGATCACGGCCGGCATCATCGACCCGGCCAAGGTGGTTCGCACCGCCCTTCAGGACGCCGCCTCGGTGGCCGGCCTGATGATCACGACCGAAGCGGCTATTGTCGAAGCCCCGAAGAAGAACGCGGGCGGCGGCGGCGGTGGCGGCGGCATGGGCGGCGGCATGGGCGGCATGGGCGACATGGACTTCTAAGTCCGACACCCACCGTTATCCAATCGCTAGAAAGAGGGGCGGGGCTGAAAAGCTCCGCCCCTTTTTCGTGGTCGCGGCGCTTAGCGTTTTGCCTTGGCCTGAACCGCCAGAACCCCGGCCATTTCGGACGAGCTGAACATCAGCCGGGTCATGCCCCCGTCCGCGGCCGCGCGGTCGACCCGCTCGGATGGGTCAGGCGGCATTCTGCCGACGGCAGGGAAAGTGACGAAGTCACAGCCGTCCGGCAGTTCTATGGCCTCGATCGGCGCGCGCCAGAATGGCGGCGGTCAGCACGTCCTGACCCCTGGCCATGGCGGCCGTTGGCCTCTCGTTCCAACGCCGCCGGATAGAAGCGCTGCGCCATATCATCATCCGCCTACGGCCGCGGGCTGGCCCGGCGCGGCAAGGGTCTGACTGTCGCCGGCGACGCCGATATCGCGGCGGCCGTCGCCCTTCGTCCCAGCCTCATCGCTGAGGCCAATTCGCACGGACTGGCGCCGGAGGCCCTTCTCAAGCCGGGGGCGCCTACCGCCCGGTGAACACCGGCTGGCGTTTCTCTACGAAGGCCTTGGCCGCTTCGCGGTGGTCGGCGGTCTGGCCGCAGTGGACGTGGTGGGTGGCTTCCAGGTCCAGGCAGTCATCGACGTCTCCGCCCATGGCCCGGTTGAGGTTCTCTTTCATATAGCGGAACGCCACGGTCGGTCCGTTGGCCAGGCCCAGGGCGATCTCGCGGGTCTTCTCCACCAGCTGTTCGGCCGGGCAGATCCAGTTGGCGAGACCCAGGCGAAGGGCCTCTTCGGCGCTCACCCGCGACGACAGATAATAGAGCTCCCGCGCCTTGGCCGACCCGACCAGCTGGGTCAGGAAATAGGTTCCACCATAGTCGCCGGAGAAACCGACCTTGGCGAAGGCTGTGGTCATGATCGCCTCGTTGGCCATGATCCGCAGGTCGCAGGCCAGGGCCAGACTCAGGCCCGCGCCGGCCGCCGCGCCGGGCAGGGCGGCGATGGTCGGCTTGGGCATCTTGAACAGCTTGCCGGCGGTCGCCCTTTGATTGACCCGCTGGCGATGGATCGCGCCGTCGATGGTGTTGTCGCCGATCGTGCCATCGCCCCGAGCCGCCATGCTCTTGACGTCCCCCCCGGCGCAGAAGCCCCGGCCGGCCCCGGTGAGCACCACGCATTTGACGCCCGGGTCCAGCTCCGCCCAGGCCAGTTGCTGGGAAAGCGCCCCGGTCATCGCTCCGCTCATGGCGTTGCGCGCCTCGGGACGATTCAGGGTCAGCGTCAGCACGCCCTCGTCGAGGTTGGCGAGGAGGTCGTTGGTGCCCGTGTCGATGCTGGTCATAGGCTGGGTCCTTAGCGGGAGGTTAGTCGTGGAGGCCGCGCGGATTGCGGGCCATCAAGGTGTAGTCCGGGCCTTCCTCGCGCCAAACATAGGGAACCTTGGCCCCCAACAGGGCCGCGAACCGGGGCTCATTGGCGCGGCCCGCGGAAGTGGCTGCTGATGCTCGATAGCAGGCAGTTCTCGCCCAGCAGATAGGTGACCAGGGCGCGCGGGCGTCGTTCCATCAGAATGTCTGCGAATACTGGGTCGTCTTAGGGCAGATAGGGGATATATTGCATGCCGTTGAAGTCGGTGGCGGTGTCCGGTCTTGCGCTCGACCCGTCTCAGGATTGCGGCCTTGGCGCGTTCGATGGTTGCTTCGGATAACACCGCCGACAGAACGGTGTAGCCCTGGGTTTCAAGTTCGACCAGATTCCCGTTCAGGTCCAGGGCGGTGATTTCGTCCAGTACGCGCCGCAGCGCCTGGTCACGGGTTCGCTTTAACGCCTCGGTTTTGG
>JAYTXV010000366.1:0-16667 GCA_043742805.1 Caulobacteraceae bacterium
TCCGGATCGGGTTGGGCGAGCATGCCGGCGGCGGCTAGCTTGCCGCCCATGCCGCGCACCATCGGGGTGTCGATTCCGGCCGGATGGATCGAATTGCAGCGGATCGGCAGGCCGCTCTGGGTGCAATGCACCGCCACCGCCCGGGTCAGGGATTCTACCGCCCCCTTGGCCGCGCAATAGGCGAACACCGTATGGTGGCCGTCGATCGAGGCGACCGAAGCCATATTGATGATTGATCCGCCCCCCGAAGCCTTCATGGCGGGTATCGCGTGCTTGCAGCCGAAGAATGTGCCGTCGGCGCTGACGGCCATCACAAAGCGCCAGTCCTCCGCCGAGGTGTCTCAACGTTACCGACCTCCACCACCCCCGCGTTATTGACCAGCACATCGAGCCGGCCCTCGTTGGCCATGACATCGGCGATCAAGGCTTTCCAGCCGTCCTCATCGCGAACGTCCTGCCGCACGAACCGTGCCGCCGCACCGATCTCGGAGGCTACCCGGCGGCCGTTGGCCTCATCGACGTCGGTAAGGATCACACGCGCGCCCTCCTGCGCCATCAGCCGTGCATCCGCCTCGCCCAGGCCCTTGGCCGCTCCAGTGACGATCGCGATCTTGCCCTCAAGGCGTCCCATGCTGTCCCGTTTCTCCATGATCGAACTCAGGCCCGCGGGCCGGGTTGCAGCTGGCCCGCGAAATTGGCGTAGGAGGCGTCGCCCCCGCCGCGCTCGCCGAACGTCCATCCCGCCATGGCGTCTCGTTTCCAGCTGTCGGTGGACGGGGCTTGCGCATTCCAATCATAGCAGGCTTGGCGATGAGCGAACCGCCATTCGCCGTTTCGTCGCTCGAAGCGATCCAGATAGCGACCCGCAGCGACCATATAGGTATCCGGCCCTTCCGGGTTGGGCAGGGCGTGGTGAGCGGTGAAATAGCTTTCACCGAAGGCCACGTCGGCGTTGACTTCGATCAACACGTTGGCGACGCAATGCTGGGTGCGCTTCATGCCGTGGAGAACCGGCATCACCCAGTCGGTGAAATCGGTCGCCGTGCCGTGGAACACCCCATGATCGTCGGTGGCGTCGGGATGAAACAGCGACCGCAGCAGGGTCTCGTCACAGCGATCGATGGCCCGGGCCAAGCGATAGACCAGTTCGACACATGCTTGTTTGTCAAGAAGTTCGCTTGCCGGATCCGCTGTCACGCCTTGCCTCCTAGACGCTTTTAATCCGCGCGCCTCGTCCACAGACAAATCACGCACGTCGAAAGCCGACGCAAGTGATTTTAATCGATCTCGATTAATCTTCCTTGATTTCCGACTTAGCCCTGCCGCCGGCCTTGATGCGGATGCGGGGTTTGACGACCTCGGGCTCCCTGTCCAGACTGGGAATCCGCCACAGAGTGTGCAGGGCGATGCGCAGGGCGGCGCGCACCTCGGCGATCCGCTCCTCCCGTCTATCGGGGAAGATCTTGATGAACATCCAATCGTTGACCAGGGCGGTCAGGTCCCGGGCGGCTCGAAATTGCGGTGTATCGGCCAGGGCGGCGTTGCCGAACAGTTTGGCGGTGAAACGCTTGGATTGTTCCTCCACCAGCCGTGCCGCTTCCTCAAGAACCGGCCGCAGAACCGGCATGGTCCGGGCCGCGGTCAACAGTTCCAATTGGGTGACCCGATAGCGGTCGGTTGACGGACTACCGACCAGGTCGATCGCGAATTCGATCAAATCGCGTCCATTTGGCGGGTTCATCGCCTGGGCCTCATACATCTCCCAGGTGCACCTGGCCACATGGCGGGCCATGGCGATCAACACATCCTCGCTGGTCATGAAATAATATTGCAGGCACCCGCGTGTGACGCCGGCGATCTCGGCGACGCGAGCCAGATTAGCGCCGCGGATGCCAAACTGATTCACCGAGTCCACCGCCGCTTCGAGGATCAGCAAGCGCGTCTGCTCGCTCTTGTTGGTCATGCGCCGCGCCGTGGCCCCGCGCCGTCCGGTCGGTGGCTCCGGCTCCATGGGCGGAACGAGTTTCAGCTTGACCATCAGGGCCTCCAAATCAGGTGGAACAGAAGTTTCATCCGACTTGCTTTTTTTGTCGAGACGCTGTCACTTGGGTTTCTAACCTTTGTAACCGTCGCGCCGGGAAACGCCCAGGGAAACGCCATGTCAGAGACGCTCGACCATCGCAACGCCGTGCCGCGCGACCTCGCCGACATTTCCCAGACCCCTGATCCGGACCTGGACGACCGACCGATCACCCCGGAGCGCTACTACGCCAAGGATTTCGCCCAGCGTGAGTGGGACAAGATCTGGACCAAGACCTGGCAGATCGCTGGCGTAGCCGCGCAGCTGACCAAGCCCGGCGACTATATCACCACCTCCCTCGGTCCGGAGGTAATCCTCTGCGTGCGCGGCGATGATGGCCAGACGCGAGCCTTCTACAACGTCTGCCAGCATCGCGGCATGCTACTGATGGGCGAGGAACACGGCCATTCCAGGCGCCTGACCTGCCGATATCACGGCTGGACCTACGATCTGATGGGAACCTTGAGGGTAGTGCCCGACGAGGCGGACTTCATCCACGGCAGCCCTTGCGGCAAGGCCAATCTCGTTGAAATTCCCTGCGAAAGCTGGGCCGGTTTCGTCTGGTACAACATGGACCCGGACTGCATATCCCTGCGCTCCTCCATGCAGCCCATCGCGGACCAGATCGACACCTATCCGATGAACGAAATGGTCCGCACCCACTGGGTGACCCTGGAGGGAGACTTCAACTGGAAGCTGGTCCAGGACAATTTCAACGAGTCCTATCACGTCCCCTTCGTCCACCCCCAGACCAAGTTCGTAATGGAATACGCCTACGACAATAGTCAGTTCGACCTATACCCGAGCGGCCATTGCCGGATGCTGATGCCAGGCGCCGGACCCACCAAGACCTTGCAAGGGGGCGAGGACGAGACCCTGAACTATCTGGAAAACGAGATGAAGTTCTGGGGCCTGAACCCAGATGACTTCCGCGGCGGCAAAACCGGCGAGATTCGGCTCGCCCTTCAACGCCAGAAACGCCTGCTTGGAGCCGAGAAGGGCTTCGACTTTTCCACCTATCACGACGCCCAGCTGACCGATCACTGGCACTATACGATCTTCCCGAACCTGTCGTTCAGCCTCAAGCCCGACGGCAACATCTGGCTGCGCGCCCGGCCGCACGAGAGCGATCCGGAAAAGTGCTATTTCGACATGTGGTACATGACCCTGTTTCCCAAAGGTCAAACCCAGTACTACTCTCAAAGCATGGCCGAGTGGGTCGATGTCTCGGTTCCGGCGCCACATCAGCAGGGCAAACTGGGAGAAGTCACCATGGGGCCAGGCATCGATCAGGACCTGTTCGTCTGGTACGGCACCCAGAAAGGTCTGCATTCGCGCGGTTACAAGCGTGATATCCTGGCCCATCAGGAACGCCGCGTCCGCTATTTCCACCAGAACATCGACCGCTGGATCGACAATTGAATGGCCGCCGATGATCGCTTCGAACCTGGGGGTGACGATCGCTTACTCGCGCCGGGTGAAGCGCGATGCCCGGGGCCAACTACTCGGGACCTGATCCTGGCCGACGGCTGGCCGACACCGCCGGCGCTTACCGAGCACGCCTACAAGTTCCTGGGCGATGAGGACGTGCCCTATGAGCGCTACACTTCGCCTACCTTCTTCGACCTGGAAATCAAGCGCCTGTGGCCCAAGGTCTGGCAATGGGCCTGCCGCGAGGAGCATATCCCAGAGGTAGGCGACCACATCACCTATGACGTGGGACCCTATTCGATCCTGGTGGTTCGCAACGCCCCAGACGAGATCAAGGCCTATCCCAACGCCTGCCTCCACAGGGGCACTCAGCTGAAACCCTCGGGCGCCCGGGGCTTCTCGCCGCGCCTTCGCTGTCCCTTTCACGGCTGGACGTGGAGCCTGGGCGGCGAGCTTGAATCCATACCTTGCCGCTGGGACTTTCCGCACGTGACGGACGACGCCTACCGTCTGCCCGAGGTCAGGGTGGAGCGATGGGGGGGCTTCGTATTCATCAACATGGACCAGGATGCGACGCCGCTCGCTGAACACCTTGGCGTGCTCGCCGGTCACTTCAGGGACGGCTGGGACCTCTCCAGCCGCCACGTGGTGCTGCATCTGCAGAAGGAACTGGCCACCAACTGGAAGGCGGCCCAGGAGGCGTTCCTGGAGGCCTATCATGTCTACGCCACCCACACCCAGGGCCTGGCCACCGCGGGCGACGCCAACGCCCAGTACGATCTGTTCGGCGAACACGTTTCGCGCTTCATCCACACCATCGGCCATCCCAGCCCCCACTATCCGTTCGCCCAGACGCAGCAGGAGATTCTGGACAAGATGCGAGGCGCGCCCGATGGGACCGTGGTTCCGGAGGGCCGCTTGGCTCGCTCCGTCGCCGCCGAACACATGAGGGGCAGTCTTGGCGACCAATGGGGCGTGGACCTGTCGGCCTATTCCGACAGCGAGATGCTGGATTCCATCGAGTATTACCTGTTCCCGAACATGTGCCTGTTTCCGGGCGTCGGCCTGCCGATGATCTACCGCTTCCGACCCCATGGCCTGGACCCGGGCCGCACGATCTTCGACCTGCTGTTCCTCCAGCCGAACCGTCCTGGCGAGGAAACACCGCGCGCGCCGGACCCCATCCAAATCCGCGAGGATCAGTCCTACTCCGACGCCCCGGGCATGAGCCCCGGTTTGGGCTTCGTCTATGACCAGGACACCAACAACCTCGCCATGCAGTACAAGGGATTCTTGGCATCCGTGAAGAAGGGCGAAACCCTGGGCAACTATCAGGAGGCGCGGGTTCGCCACCTGCACAGGGCGCTGGACGCCTTCCTGTCCAACGCGCCCGCCGCCGGAACCGCCAAGTGAGCGAGGGCCGGGACCGCCGCCTCGACGAACTGCTGTCCAAGCAGGAGATTTACGAGCGTCTTTGCGACTACATGCGCGGCCAGGATCGCCTGGACGCGGTGCTTCACCGATCGGTGTTCTGGGACGACGCCACCGCCGACTACGGCATCTTCAAGGGGGGCGCCGACGGCTTCGTGGCCTTTGCCCAGAACGCCCTGGCCCCGCACAAGTCCAACCATCATACGATCGGCCAGGTGCGGATCGATCTTGAAGGGGACGTGGGTTTCGGCGAGGTCTATTTCATCGCCTTCCACCGCATCGAACGGGATGGCGAGGATCGCGACCTATTCATCGCGGGCCGTTATGTCGATCGCTATGAACGGCGGCACGGGGTGTGGAAAATCGCTTTCCGCGCCGAACTGGTGGACTGGTCCCGCAACGACCCGGCTTCGGATTCCTTCCTCAAGGCCTCACCGGAGAGCTTGCTGGGCGCCCGGGGCGCCGCTGATCTATCCAGCCAGCGGCAAAGGCTACGGACGTTATGAACGATGTCGCCGACCGTCTGGCTATAGCCGAGGTTCTGACGCTGTATGCGCGCGGCATCGACCGCTGCGACCTGGAGACCTTGACGGCGACCTTCTGGCCCGACGCGACCGCCCAGTACGGGGCTCAGGCCCAGAACGCCCATGAATGGGCGGCTGTCACGGTGGTGGCGCTGAGAGGCATGAATCGCACCTTTCATTCCCTCTCCAACATGCTGATCACGCCCAGCGGCGACTCGGCCGAAGCGGAAACCTACTGCACCGCCTACCACGAGGTGAAGGGCCCCGATGGCCTGGTCGAGATGGTGGTCGGTGGGCGCTATCTCGACCGACTGGAAAAGCGCGATGGCGCGTGGCGTATCGCCCAGCGGCTCTATGTGATGGACTGGAACCGCAACGTTCCCTCCACCGCTCGATGGGACGACGGGCTCTATGCCACCCTGGTCAACCGCGGCGCCCGCAAGCCCGACGACCCGCTTTACGCGGCGCCGGGCTCCATCCTTCAGTATTTGTAATTCAACTGAATCGCTACCGTGCGCGGGTTGGCCACAATAGCGGCCTGATCGGAGATGTTCTGGGCTCCGCAGACTGCGGTCTTACAGCCGGTGACGCCCCCGGAGAGTGGCAGGCCTGCGGTGCCCAGGGCGATGAACGTGTTGGTCAGATTGCGACCGATAACCGAGGCGGTCCAATGGTGGTTGATGCTGGCCAAGGTCAGGACGGCGTCCAGTACGCCATACGCGTTCTGATGATCATATTTTAAGGCCACGTCGCTTGGGAAGGGATTGGCGACGTAATCACTGCTGACGCGAACATCCACGGCCAGTTCGAGCTTAAGGTCGGAGCTGATCGGGCGCTCGTACTGACCACCGATCACCGCAGTCCACTTTGGCGCCAGCGCGGTCGGCCGGCCATCAACGTTCATGAAGTTGCAGTTTGGGGTTACCGGCTGACCGTCGCCGCCGCAGGCTTGGGTAAAGCTATAGGATCCATTGGCGGGATCGACCTTGCGATAGACGTTGCACCCCTGCTCAAAAGTCAGGCCCGCCGGCGAGCATGGCGCGGTGAATTGACCATAGTGAGCGTCATTGTAGGCGCCGTCGAAGTGGAGCAACAGGCCGGGCATATCCTTGGGCGCGTAGTCCACCGTAGCCTCGACGCCGTACGTGCGGGCGCTGGCGGCGTTCAGGGTCACATAGTTGAAAGTCGGTGTGTTGAAAAAATCAACTTGCAGATTCGAATACAGGAAATCGAACACGTCGGCGTTGATGCGCAGCTGGTGATCGAGCAGGGTTGTCTTCGCCCCGAATTCAAAGCCCTCCGAGGTCTCCGGCTTGAACTGCAGGTCGCCGGGGATCGTGCCGGTAGAGAGAATGGCCGAGTTTGAAAAGCCGCCCGACTTATAGCCGGTCTTGTAAGCCCCGTAGAGGGTAACGTCTTTGGTTGGCTTCCAGGTCAGGGTTACTTCCGGCGAGACGTTGTCAAACGATTGGTTGGCGTTGACCGAGGTCTTTGGATTTGCGGGGTCATACTGCACGAACAAGAAATAGACTGCTGGCCAGACGTAGGGCTGCCGAAAATAGGAGGTCTTGGTCTCGTGGGTGTAGCGGGCCCCGGCCGTCAGCTCGAGCTCGGGGGTGATGTCCCAAATGCCCTGGCCGAACACCGCATAGGTGTATCCTCGCGTATGGGACGACTTGTTATAGGCCACGTATTCATCGAGCGGGGCGGCAGCGCTGTTCTGCGCCCCCGCAAAGTAGACGTTCTGATGGAAATCGAGGGCGGTAGTCTGGAAATAGACTCCACCGGCGAAATTCACTGGCCCTTTGAACTTGCTGGTCAGCCGTTCTTCTGTCGAAAACTGATCCCAATCAAAATGTTCACCGGCGTAGACGCTGGCAGCCTTGCTGAAGTTCTGGTTGTCGGCCCAGTCATTGAACAAGCGCTGATAACCGTTCGTCGAAGTTAAAGTAAAATTTGTGCTATCGTAGTTGAGCTTCAGATAGATGTTGCCGTCACGATAGTGCTCAAAATCCTGACCGCCGGCCCTACCCTCGAGCGAGCCAGGCACGTTGGCAATGACCAGTGGAATACCAGGCTGGGCCGCGACAAAGTCGCGACCGCAGGTCGAGCGGCTTCCGGCCGGCAAAGTCCCCTCCGACTGAGGGTAGCCGAGCGGGCAATAGATGCTGACTGTATTGTCGGAATTGTTGTTTGTGCGATGGTCGTCGAAGGTGCCTTTGAGGGTCGCTGTGAACTGGCTGGTTGGCTTCCACTTGGCGGTTACGCGCACCAAGGCATCCTTAGCTTGGCCCAAAACGTCGCTGGGCTTTGCGGTGGGTCCCGAGCCGGGCGTGTTCGTTGCGGTGTCAAAAGTGTTGTAAGTGGGCTGGCCCGCGATGTTCTTGATATAACCACCACTCTGGTCACTGTAACGGAAGGCCAGCCGGAGGCCGAATTGATCGTTGATCGGACCCGAAGCAATCCCCTCGACATAGGCCTGTTCGGCCTTGAACTCGTAGCCCGCCGTCAGGCTGCCCTCGAAACGTGAGGTAGGGTCATTGGTCAATACCGCCACGGCGCCGGCGGTGGCGTTCTTGCCGTAGAACAGGGCTTGCGGACCCTTGAGCACCTGCACGCTGGAGACGTCGAACACACCCTCGTCGATAGCCCGGCCCTGGCCATAGTAGACGCCGTCCACGTTCACCGAAACCGACTGCTCGATGCCGATGTTTTCGCTCGAAGAGCCGATACCGCGCATGGTTATATCGGCGCCGCTGCCACTCGACCCGCGAGAGACTATCAGTTGAGGGGTCTTGCCGGCCACGTCCTCGACGCTGGTCAAATTGAACCTCTCGACATCCTTGCCGGAGATGGCGGTCACGGCCACCGGGATGTTCTGGACGTTTTCGTCGCGCTTGCGGGCGGTGACCACGACCTCCGTCACCTGAGCTTGTGCGGCGGGCAGATCAACGATCGCCAAGGCGGCGGTGGCCGTCAGTAGCGCGCCTCGAAACGCCAGGGCGCGAGTGATGGATCGCGGATGCGACATTTGGCGTTTTCCCAATAGGCTTCGTCGCTCGTGACGATTGTGTGGATCGATATCGGAAGCAAAAAAAAGCGCAATCGCATAAAATCTGCCAAATAGGTTTTTCAGGGATGTGTATCGGTTTTACCCAACTGCCGAATGGAAACAATCACGCTTGTTGGTTTTTTCCACCGGTGCTAGCGTGTTCAAAAGCCCTGGAGGATCGCACATGGCACACGACGGAGAAGGCGTGGAGATGCCGGGGGCGGCGCGTTGTCCCGGCGTGGGTTGGGATGACTTGATGGCCGCCGACGCGGTGTCGCCGCCCGAGTTCCTGAAGACCGACGCCTATGAATATATGGGCTCCGCCCCCCTGGCGGCCGAGCGCTATACCAGCGCGGTGTTCTTTGAGCGCGAGCTGCGGGCCATGTGGCCCAATGTCTGGCAATTCGCTGCGCGAGAAGAAGAGTTGCCGGACCCTGGCGACGTCGTCGTCTACGACAATGCGGGCCGTTCTTATCTGGTCACGCGCCAAGCCGACGGCTCCGTGAAGGCGATGCACAACGTATGCCTGCACCGAGGCCGAAAGCTGCGCTTGGAGTCCGGATACTCCAAGGATTTCAAATGCCCTTATCACGGTTTTACCTGGGACACCGACGGCTCGCTGAAGGAGATTCCCTGCCGCTGGGATTTCGGCCACCTGCAAGACGCCGACATGCGTCTGCCCGAGGCCCAGGTTGGCCGCTGGGGCGGCTACATCTTCATCAAGGAGGCCGAAGGCGGCCAGACGCTTGAGGACTATCTCGCACCCCTGCCCGAGCACTTCAAACGCTGGAAACATGAGCAATGCGCGACGGCGGTTTGGGTAGGAAAGGTCATACCCGCCAACTGGAAAGCCACCGCCGAGGCGTTCATGGAAGCTTGGCATTCGGTGGTCACCCACCCCCAGATTCTGCCCTTCACCGGCGACGCCAACACCCGCTACAACGTCTACGGCGATCATGTGAATGTGGCGCTGACTCCCTTCGCCATTCCCTCGCCCCACATCGCCGATGGCGTGACTAGCCAGCAGTGGATCGTCGATGAGTTCCTGAAATACAATGGCCGGGCCGGCGGCGCGGACCTCGCGGTCTCGGTTCCCGAAGGGCTCTCGGCCCGCAAGGCCATGGCGGCCGTCAACCGCGACCGCTTTACCCAGATGTTCGGTCACGACCACGCCGGCGCCACCGACGCGGAGTTGCTCGACGCCTTCACCTACAACGTCTTCCCCAACTTCGCCCCTTGGGGCGGCTTCATGCCCAATATCGTCTATCGCTGGCGGCCCTGGCCAGATCAGGATCACACTCTGATGGAGGTGCGTATCCTGATGCGCGTACCGCCTGGAGCGCCCACGCCCCCGGCGCCGAAGATGAACCTGCTCAGTCCCGATCAGCCGTGGGTCGATGCGGTGGAACTCGGGCAAGCCCTGGCCAGCGTATTCGATCAGGACATGGGCAATCTGCCCTTCGTTCAGGAGGGGCTGAAAGCCTCCAAGAACGGTCACGTCCAGCTGGGCGACTACCAGGAAATCCGTATCCGCCACTTCCACCGCACCCTCGACAAATACCTGCAGCAGTTCGGCTAGCCGGCGTCGTCCGCGACATCCGTGGATACAACCATCCTTCCCAAAACCGCAGTGAGCCCGCCATGTCCGTCGTCACGCCGATCAAAATGCCCAAATGGGGCCTGTCCATGCAGGAGGGGGCGATCGTCGACTGGTGTCAGTCAGAGGGCGCGGCCGTCGCCGAGGGTGACGATCTGGTGGACATCGAAACCTCAAAGATAACCAATGTCTGCGAGAGCCCGGCCGCCGGCGTGCTGCGCCGTATCATCGCCCAGTCCGGCGAAACCCTGCCGGTGGGCGCCCTGATCGGTGTCGTGGCCGACGCCGACACGCCCGACGCTGATATCGAAGCCTTCATCAGCGATTTTCAGGCCAGCTATGTGCCGCCGGAGGCAGACGCGGCCGGCGCCGAGGCTTTGCGGATCTCAACCGTGGAGGCTGCCGGCCGGATGATCCGTATCGGCCGAGCTGGACCTGAAACCGGCGTTCCCGTGGTCCTGATACACGGTTATTCGGGCGACATGACCAACTGGTTGTTCAATATAGAGACCTTCTCGGCTTTGAACCCGGTGATTGCCCTGGACATGCCGGGGCATGGCGGATCGTCCAAGGACGTCGGTGATGGGTCGCTTAAGACCCTTTCCGGCGCCGTCGCGGCCGCCCTTGCGACGCTGGGCGTTTCCAGCGCGCATCTGGTCGGGCACTCTCTGGGCGCGGCGGTGGTGGCGCGGTTGGCTATCGACCACGCGGGTCTGGCGCGGTCCGTCACCCTGATCGCCCCCGCCGGGTTGTCGAAGACTGGAGTCTCGGAGCCCTTTCTGACCGGTGTCATCGACGCCCAGCGCGCGCGGGATCTTAAACCGGTGTTGCAGATGCTGCTGGCGGACCCGGAGATGGTGACTAAAGACATGGTCGAGGATGTCCTGAAGTCCAAGCGCGTGGACGGCGTCGAGGAGGCCCTGACGATCCTACGCGACCGGCTGGTCGACGGCGCAGACAGCGCCGCCCTGCGGACCGACCTGGCCAGGATCCCGCACGCCCTTGTGATCGCCTCGAAAACCGATCGCATCGTCGGCGCGCCAGACGCGTCAGCGCTGCCGCCCGGCTTCAAGGTGGTCTGGATCGATGACGCCGGGCATATGCCGCACCTGGAGCAGGCATCGGTGGTCAACGGCCTCCTCGCGGACGTCGTGACGGCAAATTAACGAGCGCACGGGGAAGATCGCGATCACCCGCCGTTCACCCGCTTGTCTCTGCGGGCCCTTCATGCTGAAAGGAATCTAAACAACCGTTTGAACCTCGTCTCCACGGGGTGGGAGCAAGATTTTGGCCGACAGCAGCGACACCGTGATCACCGCCGATCAGGCTGTCCGGAAAGATTTGGGTTTTGATCCCGACGCCCTGCGCCAGAAGTACCGCGCCGAGCGCGACAAACGCCTGCGCGCCGATGGCAACCAGCAGTACAAGGAAATCGCCGGAGAATTCGCCCGCTATCTGGACGATCCCTATGTGACCCCAGGCTACACCCGGGCTCCACTGACCGATGAGGTCGATGTGGTGGTGGTTGGCGGCGGCTTTGGTGGGCTGCTGGCCGGCGCAAGATTGCGCGAGGCCGGCGTCAAGGACATCCGCCTGATCGAGAAAGGCGGCGACTTCGGCGGCACCTGGTACTGGAACCGTTATCCCGGCGCGGCCTGCGACGTTGAGAGCTATGTCTACCTGCCGCTGCTCGAAGAGATCGGCTATATGCCGGTGGAGAAATACACGCGCGCGCCGGAGATACTCGCCCACTGCCGCGCCATCGGCAAATATTTCGATCTCTACGCCAATGCCTGTTTCCAGACCGAGGTCACGGAAATGCGCTGGGACGAGGCCGCCTCTCGCTGGATCATCCACACCAATCGCGGCGACGCAATGAAGGCGCGCTATGTGATCATGGCCAACGGCCCGCTACACCGGCCCAAATTACCGGGTATCCCGGGGGTGGAGACCTTCAAACGCCATTCGTTCCACACCAGCCGCTGGGACTATGAATACACTGGCGGCGATTCCAACGGCGGACTCGAAGGCCTAAAGGACAAGCGGGTCGGCATCATCGGCACAGGCGCCACGGCGGTGCAGTGCGTGCCGCACCTGGGCGCTGGCGCCAAGCAGCTCCATGTATTTCAGCGCACCCCTTCGTCGATCGACGTGCGCGGCAATCGCCCTACCGATCCCGATTGGGCCGCGGGCCTGACGCCCGGCTGGCAGCAGCGGCGAATGGACAATTTCAATATCCTGGTCTCCGGCGGCTTTCAGGACGAGGATTTGGTCAACGACGGCTGGACCGAGATCATCCGTAACCTGTTGATCCTGGCACGCCGCGATCACGAAGCAGGTGTGGCGCCCCCGAGCCAGAACCCCGGGGAAATCCTCGAACTGGCGGATTTCCAGAAAATGGAACAAATCCGAAGCCGGGTGGAAAGCATGGTCGCCGATAGGGCCACGGCCGAGGCGCTGAAGCCCTACTACCGACAGTTCTGCAAGCGCCCCTGCTTCCACGACGACTATCTGGCCACGTTCAACCGGCCAAGTGTCACCCTGGTGAACACCGACGGCAAGGGCGTGGACAAGATCACCGAAACCTCGGTGTGGGCCGACGGCCAGGAATATGAGATCGACTGTTTGATCTACGCCACCGGCTTCGAGGTCGGCACAGAGTATGCGCGTCGCTCCGGCTATGAGCTCTATGGCCGGGATGGCATCTCTCTTACTCAACACTGGGCGGACGGGGTGAAGACCCTGCACGGCATCCACACCCGGGGTTTCCCCAACTGTTTCATCATCAGCAACAGCCAGTCGGGCTTCACCGTCAACTATCCGCACATGCTGAACGAACAGGCCAACCACCTGGCCCACATCGTCAGCCAATGCCTCGACAGCCAGGTGCGGGCGGTGGAGGTCTCGGAGGAAGCCCAGACCGGATGGGTGGAGACCATTATCTCCATGGCCGTCCATCGGGAGAAATTCGCAGCCGAATGCACGCCTGGCTACTACAACAATGAGGGCAAGCCCAACCCTAAGGCGATCCAGAACAGCCCCTATGGCGCGGGGCCGATCGCCTTCGTGAAGGTGCTGGAAGAGTGGCGGACCGACGGCGGCATGGCAGGGCTCGAGGTTCGGCGGGACTGAAGCCTCTTGCCCGCGTTCCCGTCCGACGCTTACGGGGGTAAGGACGTGGGTATGAACACCGCATCCCCCATTACCCAAGAAGGATTCGAAACCGGTCTCGGCCCGACTTCGCACAGCTTCATGTCTCAGAGGCTGCGGCTGCACTATGCGGACTGGGGCAACGCCGAGGCGCCGCCACTGATCCTGGTTCACGGTGGCCGGGATCACTGTCGTAACTGGGACTGGGTGGCCCAGGTCTTGCGCAAGGACTGGCATGTGATCGCGCCGGACCTGCGCGGCCACGGCGATTCCGCCTACTCGCCCAGCGGCGACTATTCGATGTCGGCCTATGTCTACGACTTAGCCCAACTGATCCACCGCCAGGGCCTCGCGCCGGTGCGTATCGTCGCCCATTCTCTGGGAGGCAATATCGCCTTGCGCTATGCGGGGCTCTATCCGGAGGCGGTGACCAAGCTGGTGGCGATCGAGGGCATGGGTCCCTCGCCGGCCATGGTCGCCCGCCGCGCTGAAACCCCGATCCATGAACGTCTCGGTCGTTGGATCGACGACCAGAGGTCGGTGGCAGGGCGAATGCCCCGCCGCTACGCCTCAATCGACGAGGCCCTGGCCCGGATGCAGGCCGAGAATACTCACCTCACGCCGGTCCAGGCCCGGTATCTGACGGTCCACGGAGTCAGCCAAAACGAGGATGGGACCTACAGCTGGAAGTTCGACAACTATGTGCGGGGCATGTCGCCCGCCGATATAAGTCTAGACGACCAGCAGGCCCTATGGGCGCGGATCACATGCCCCACCTTGCTGGTCTATGGCCGTGAAAGCTGGGCGTCCAATCCGGAACAGGATGGACGCATCAGGCATTTCAATCAGGCGCGCGTCGTCAGCTTCGAACAGGCCGGGCACTGGGTCCACCACGATCGGCTTGACGCCTTCCTGGATGAGCTCTGCGCCTTCCTCTGATCGGGCCCGGCGCCGTCGTCAGACGCCGCCGAGCAGATCGCGCTTGCCGATGGCGACGCCGTTGTGGCGCAGGATGTCGTAGGCGGTGCTGATGTGGAAATAGAAGTTCGGCATTGCCAGATTGAGCAGGAACACCTGCCCGGTGAAGGTGAAATCCGCACCCTGCATCTTCATGGAGATCGAGCGGGTCTCGGCGCCTTCGAGCTGGGCCGCCGTGATGCCGTTGAGGAAAGCGATGGTTGTATCGATCCGCGCCTGGAGGTCGGAAAAACTGATTTCCACGTCGGGATGGCTCGGAGCCTCCACCCCGGCCAGACGGGCCGCGCCGCCCTTGGCCGCGTCACAAGCGATCTGGACCTGACGGGTCAGCGGGAACATGTCGGGGGCCAGACGCGCGCCAGTCAACACCGCCGGGTCTATCCCGCGGGCTTCCGCCGAGGCCGCGCCCTTTTGTAGAATGGCCGCCAGATTACTCAGCATGCGAATGAACACGGGAACCGAGGCGTCGTATATCGTGAAGGCCATGATTAATCTCGCTTTTGTAACGGGGGGCGGCGCGCGACGAACGGGGCCGTCGGCAGAGACCGCCTATACCCCGCGGGTCGGCAAAGCGACAGGTCACGCGTGACCATGACAGAGGCCGAACGGCGCCACGATCTAAGACGCATGCGCATCCTGGCCACGGGACTGCTGGCCCTGATGACGGCGATCTTTGTCGCCACGCGATGGGCGCCGGCGCCATGGACCTGGACCGGCTATGTCGCCGCCTTTGCCGAGGCAGGCATGGTGGGGGCCTGTGCCGACTGGTTCGCTGTCACCGCACTCTTCCGGCGTCCCCTGGGCCTGCCCATTCCCCACACCGGCATCATTCCCCGCAACAAAGACCGGATCGGCGAGGCGCTCGGCGACTTTATCGCCGGCAATTTCCTCACCCCGGGGGTGCTTGACCGGCGGTTGAAGCGGGCCGAACCGGCGCACCGGCTGGCTGATTGGCTGACTAGCGGCGACCATATCGATCTCCTGGCGACACGGATTGCCGACCTGCTGCCCGACATGTTCGGCTCCAGCGAACAACTGGACGCTCTGCTGGCCGAGATCATTCGCCGCGGCGGAAGTTCGCGGCCCCTCGCCCCCCTGGCCAGCCGGATACTGGGCTGGCTCTGGCGTGAGCCGGCCGCCCAGCGCCTGTTCAATCGCGCCGTCGAGACCTTGGCCGGATACATGGCGGAGCACGAGGACTTCATCCAGGCGCAGGTAGCCGGCGCTTCCTGGCGCTGGCTACCCAAGTGGCTGGATCGGATGCTGGCCGAGAAGTTCACCGGCGGCCTACTGGGCGCGGTTCAAGGGCTGGGAGATCCGGACCACCCGTGGCGAGCCGATCTCAGTCAGGCCGTCGAGGATTTCATCACCCGCCTAGCCGAGGATTCCAACTATCTGGCCAAGGGCGAGGCGATCAAGGAGCGGTTCCTATCCGACCCGGCGCTGCCCCGTCGTCTGGGCGCGCTCTGGGACGAGATCGGACGGCGTCTGGGAGCTGACCCGGCAGCTCGGCGCGCGATTTTGGCCGAGGGGCTGGCGCGGGCGCTGCGCGCTCTGGGCCAGTGGCTGGCCGAAGACCGCCTTGCCCGCGATCGGCTCGACCGATGGATTCGAGTCGTCGCGCGCCGCACCGTGTCCTCGCAACGCCACGCCATAGGCGGCTTCGTCGCCCAGGTGGTGGCTGGCTGGGACGCGGCGGAGGTCACCGATCGCCTGGAATTGCAGGTCGGGCGCGACCTGCAATATATCCGCATCAATGGCACTCTGGTCGGCGGCTTGGTGGGGCTGACCATCTTCTGCCTCTCGCGATGGCTGTCGTGACGCCACCCGGGTCGGTATACTCGTGTCCAACCAGGGAGCGCTCTGAATGAAATACAATCAACTCGGCCGCACGGGTCTCTACGTCTCCGAAATATGTCTGGGGACGATGACCTTCGGCGGCAACGCCGACGCCGGCATGTGGAAAGCCATCGGCGCGCTCGAACAACCGGTGGTGGACGACATCGTTGATCGGGCGCTAACCTCCGGGGTGAATTTCTTCGATACCGCCGACGTCTATTCGTTCGGCGAGTCCGAACGGCGCCTTGGCCAGGCCTTCAAGAACCGCGGTATCGCCCGCAAGGACGTGGTCATCGCCACCAAGGTGTTCGGGTCCATGGGGCCGGGACCCAACGACCGCGGCGCCTCGCGCGGCCACATCATGGACAGTATCCGCGGCAGTCTCGACCGGCTTCAGACCGACCACATCGATCTCTACCAGATCCACGGTAATGACAGCGTCACTCCGATCGAAGAGACCCTGAGGGCGTTGGACGATCTGACGCGCGAAGGTCTGGTCCGTTATGTCGGCGTCTCCAACTGGGCGGCGTGGAAGATCGCCAAGGCCCTGGGGGTCAGTGAGCGCAAGGGCTACGCCCGGTTCGA
>JAYTXV010000367.1:0-3671 GCA_043742805.1 Caulobacteraceae bacterium
GGTTTCGGCCAGCCGAAACCTCGACACCGAGGCCAACAGCCTAGGGTTCTCGCCCAGGAATGGCGGTCACCCCAACAACCTCGCTTAGGCGGCTTGAAACGCCCATAGCCGGGACGCCCTCTTCTGAGAGATCGGCGAGGAAATCTCTGACGACGGCCTGAGCAATGGTCGCCGCTGAATTGGCCATGGATCGGGGGACCATATCGGCGCCTTCCGTCGTCTGAGCGCGCCCGCGTATGGGTCAGCCGCCGCCGATCTTGGGAATCAAATAGATTTCGCTCTCCGAGCCCACCGGTTCGAACAGCGCATCCTGATGAATCTCGCCATCGATGGCGATGGCCATGCGCCGCTCGACGTGCTCGCCAAACCCGGGATAGAGCCGGTCGAGCGCCGCGATCACCCGTCTGACCGTATCGCCCTCGACTTCAAACTCGGTGACATTTCCGGTGAAGGCGCGGCACGAAGAGCAGGCCGCGACGACCCGTGGCACTAGCCCGCGTCGACGGCCGCACGAATCTTTGGCGGCGACAGGGGCAGATCGGTCATGCGCTTGCCGATCGCGCCGCGCACCGCGTTGGCCACCGCCGCCAGCGGCGGTACGATGGGCACCTCGCCCACGCCTTTGGCCCCGAACGGATGGCGGGGATTGGCCACCTCCACCATGATCGCTTCGATCATCGGCAGGTCGGAAGCCACCGGCACGCGATAATCGAGGAAACCCGCGTTCTCCATATGGCCGGTCCGGTCGAAGACATATTCCTCATTCAGCGCCCAGCCGACGCCCTGGGCGACGCCGCCCTGAATCTGGCCCTCGACATAGGCCGGATGGATCGCCTTACCGACGTCCTGAGCGGCGGTGTATCGCAGCACCGTGACATGGCCGGTCTCGGGATCGACCTCGACGTCGCACAGGTGGACCCCGAAACCTGGACCAGCGCCCTGGGCGTTCAGGGAGACCTGCGCGCCGATCGGGCCGCCGGTCTGCGCCGCCTTGGCCGCGAGTTCGGCGATCGACAGGTCCGCCTTGCCCTTCGAGGGATCGAGGCAGACCGCCGCGCCGTTCACATAGCCGACCTGATCGACGGAGACATCCATCAGCAGGGCCGCACGGCGCTTCAGGTCCTCGACGATCTTCTGGGCGGCCTGGGTCACCGCCATGCCGGTGGCGAAAGTGGTCCGGCTGCCGCCGGTCAGCATCGAAAAGCCGATTGAGGCGGTGTCGGCGACGATCGGGCGGACCTTTTCCACGGGTAGGCCCAGAACCTCCGCGGCCATCATGGCCATGGAGGCGCGCGAGCCGCCGATGTCGGGGTTGCCGCTGATCACCACGGCGGAGCCGTCTTCGCCAATATTCACCGCCGCCGTGGACTCGCCGCCAACGTTGAACCAGAATCCGACGGCGAAGCCGCGTCCCTGATTGGGGCCGAGCGGCGCGCTGTAGTGGGGGTGGTCGCGGATCGCCTTTAGGGTTTCGACATAGCCGATATTGCGGAAGGTCGGGCCATAGGACGCCTTGGTTCCGTCGCGGACGGCGTTCTTCTCCCGTAGGGCGATGGGGTCCATACCGAGCTTCAGGGCCAGATCGTCCATCGCGCTTTCGACACCGAAGGCCGAGATCGGGGCGCCCGGGGCGCGATAGGCCGCGACCTTGGGAGAGTTGGTCACGACATCGTAGCCGACGATCGAGAAATTCGGCACGTCGTAGCAGGCGAGGGCGGTCATCGACCCCGCGCCCACCGGCGAACCGGGGAAGGCGCCGGCTTGGTATTTCAGGACTACATCGGCGGCGACAATCGTTCCGTCGTTCATGGCGCCGAGCTTGACTTCGATCACTGCGCCGGAGGTCGGGCCGGTGGCGCGGAACACCTCGTCGCGGGTCATGACCATTTTTACCGGCGCGCCGCATTGGCGCGACAAGGCCAGCGCGACAGGTTCCAGATAGACGGTGGTCTTGCCACCGAATCCGCCGCCGATTTCGGCCGGGGTGACCCGGATGTCGGAGGATTCAAGATTCAGCACCTTGGCGCAATACGTCCGGATCATGAACTGGCCCTGGCTGGAACTCCAGACCTGGCACTGGCCATCGGCGCCGAAATTGGCCACGCAGGCGTGAGGTTCGATATAGCCCTGATGGACGGCGGCCGTAGTGTAGCGACCTTCGACGATCACATCGGCGGAGGCGAAGCCACCAACGATGTCGCCGCGCGTAAGTTCGTTGCGCTTGGCAATATTGGACGGTTTGTCCGGCGTGACGGCGAGGCCCTGGGTGAACAGATGCGCGTGCAGCACCGGCGCGTCATCGGCCATGGCGGCCTCCACATCGATCACATGCGGCAGGGCTTCATATTCGACCACTATCAAGGACAAGGCCTCGTCGGCGATCTCCGATGATATCGCCGCGACCGCGGCCACGGCATGGCCGTCATATAAGACTTTGTGGCGGGCCATCACGTTGAGCGAGAGGTCGCGCAGGTTCGACGCGCTCTCGCCGGCTTCGTATTCTTCTGACGCCAGATCGGGGAAATCAGCAGCGGTGACGATGGCCTTCACGCCGGCCAGCGCCCGGGCCTTGCGGGTGTCGACCGAGACAATCCGGGCGTGAGCGTGGGGACTACGCTTGATCTTGCCGACAACCATGCCGGGCATGGCCAAGTCGGCCCCATAGAGCGCCTTTCCGGTGACCTTTTCGGCGCCGTCCGGGCGGATCGGCCGGCTTCCGACGACCTTCAGATGGCCGTCATCCAGGGGCGCGGCGCCGCGATTTGCCGATTCTGGCCGCTCAAGCACATCGCTCATCAGACCCTCACTTGCCGAAGTTCAGCCGCCGTATCCATCACGGCCCGAATGATTTTATCATAGCCCGTGCAGCGGCACAGGTTACCCGCCAACCAATAGCGCGCCTCGCTCTCGGTTGGATCGGGATTGGCGTCGAGCAGAGCCTTGGCCGCGACCAGAATGCCGGGTGTGCAGAATCCGCACTGCAGGGCGGCGTGCTCCAGGAACTTCTGCTGCAGCGGGTGCAGCGTCCCGCCGTCGGCTAAGCCTTCGATGGTCTCGACACGACGGCCCTCGGCCTCGACGGCCAGCACCAAGCAGGAGCAGACCAGGCGCCCGTCCAGGATAACGCTGCAAGCGCCGCAGTCGCCGGACCCACAGCCCTCCTTGGAGCCGGTCAGGCCAAGTTGGTCGCGCAGGGCGTCCAGCAGGGTGGTTCCTGGGGCGCTGAGGAATTCGACGGGATCGCCGTTCACGACGGCTGAGATATGTTGTCGCTTGCTCATGTTCTGCTCTCCGCGCGGCCATGGGCGATCACCGCCGCTCGCCTAGCCAAAACGCCCGCGATCTTGGTGCGGAATTCGATGGTGCCACGCTTGTCGCTGATCGGATGGCAGGCCGCGCGGGCCGCCGCGTCGAGCCGGTCCAGGGCCGCTTCGTCGAGCCTGGACCCGATCAGGGCCGCGGCGGCCTCCGGGACCAGAAGCACCGTCGGAGCGACGGCTCCGAGGGCAACGTGAGCGTCGGACACTACCCCGGTCGCGTCCAGGGTCAGGTTCACGGCGACGCCGACCACCGCGATATCCATTTCAGTCCTGGGAATGAACCGCAGATAAGCGTCGCCCGACCGCGCCGGCCGCGCCGGCAGATGAATTTCCAGCACGAACTCACCGGGC
>JAYTXV010000368.1:0-4617 GCA_043742805.1 Caulobacteraceae bacterium
CGGCGGCGGGCCGGCCGCCCTCGCCTATCTGCGCGCCCTGCCGTTCGTGGACCCGGCCAATATTGGCCTGGAGGGCCACAGCATGGGCGGCGTGCCGATCATCGGCGCGGCGCTGGCCCAGCCAGACGGCTATCGATCGATGGTGCTGGAGGGCTCCACGCCCCCCGACCTCGGGCAACTCGGCGCGGGATCGCCGGTGTTCCCGCGCAACCTGGAAATCGTGTTTGGACAGTACGACGAGTTCGCGCCGCTGATGTGGCATCAGCCCGAGGGCTCGGAAATCGGCGCGTCGGCCAAGATCCAGACCCTGTTCGGCGCCGTCGATCCCGTCGTTGCTGGGGTCCTTCACGGATCGGTCGCGGCCGGCACGGCCCGGCTGTTGATCAATCCGCCGATCACTCATCCCATCGAGCACTTCAGCGTCGCCGGTGTCGGCGCGGCGGTGGACTGGTTCCAGCGCACCCTGACGGGAGAAGCCAGACCAAAGCCGCCCGGCGATCAGATCTGGTTCTGGAAAGAGGTCGGGACTCTGGTCGGCCTGGTGGGCTTTGTCATGGTGGTCCTGGGCGCCTTCGAGCTGCTGCTGGCGACGCCGGTGTTCGCCAAGCTCCGCGCGCCGACCGCCGGCCCCTCCCCACCGCCGGCTGACCGCCTTGGTCGGTGGTCTGCTTTCATCCTGACTGCCGCGATCCCGGCGGTCAGCTTCTATCCGCTGATGGGCCTGGGTTTCGCGTTCCTGCCATCGAAACTGTTTCCAGAGTGGGTGACCAATCAACTGGTGGTCTGGGTCGTGGCCAACGCGGCGATCAGCGGCGTGCTGCTGGTCGGCGGCCGGCGGAAGGTGGCGTTACGAGACCACTGGGCGATGTCGATCCTGTTGGCGATTCTCACCGCCGCCGCCGGCTATTTCGCCTTGGCCCTGATCGATGTTCTGTTCAAGGTGGACTTCCGGTTCTGGGTGGTTGGGCTGAAACTGCTGGACGCGCGCCACGCGTTGTATTTCCTGGCCTATCTGCCGTTCTTCACCGGGGCGTTTCTGGTGACGATGCGCGCGTTGCACGTCAATCTGGCGACGGCCAACCAAGGGGCCCTACGACAGTACGCCACGGCCGCCCTGGCCATGTCGCTGGGCTTCATCGTGCTGCTGGCGACCCAGTATGGCTGGCTGTTCGCCACCGGCCGGCTGCTCAGTCCAACGGAAGCCCTGAACACCATCATCGCCATTCAGTTCGTTCCCGTCCTGGGGACCGTCGGCGTGATCGGCGTTTTCATCCATCGGCGGACCGGCGGCTATGTCGCCGGCGCGGTTCTGTGCGGCATCCTGGTCACCTGGTATGTGGTGGCGGGAACGGCCACCCATTGGCGCCCCGGTTGGAGCATCCCGCACAACGCCGGCCTTTATCCGGCGAGGCCGGTGGCGGGCGCGGCCAACACCCCTTAGACTTGGCGCAATGGAACCGATCGCCGATGGCCTGAGCACGCCCGCACGGACCTGGGCGGTGGCGTCGATCGCCCTGGCCATCGGCATGACGGTGCTGGACAGCTCGATCGCCAATGTGGCCCTGCCGGTGATCGCGCGCGACTTCGGCGCCCGGCCGTCGGAATCGATCTGGATCGTCAACGCCTATCAGCTGGCCATCGTCATCTCGCTGCTGCCGCTGGCCTCCCTGGGCGAGATCATCGGCTTTCGGCGGATCTATGTGGCGGGCCTGGCGCTGTTTACCATCGCCTCCCTGGCCTGCGCCATGTCGCCCAACCTTGGCCTGCTGACCGCCGCCCGGGCGCTGCAGGGCTTCGGGGCGGCGGGAGTGATGAGCATGAACGGGGGGCTGCTTCGACTGATCTGGCCCAACCACCTGCTGGGGCGCGGCATCGGGTTAAACGCCATGGTGGTTTCCCTGGCCGCGGCCGCGGGGCCGACGGTGGCGGCGGGGATCCTGGCGCTGGGACCCTGGCCGTGGCTGTTCGCGGTCAACATTCCCATTGGCGTGGCCGCCCTGGTCCTGGCCGCCCGAGCCCTGCCGGCCAATCCGCTGTCGAGCCGGCCGTTCGACACCATCAGCGCGCTGCTCAACGGCCTGACGTTCGGTCTGGTGATCACCGGCATCGACGTGATGACACGCACGGCCGCCAAGCTGTCGGGTGCGGTGGAGCTGGGCCTGGGCCTGCTGTTCGGGACCATCCTGGTTCGGCGCGATTGGACCCGCCCCATGCCGCTGGTGCCGTTCGATCTGCTGCGCATCAGGCTGTTCGCCCTGTCGACCGCCACCTCGATCGCCGCCTTTGCCGCCCAGACCCTGGCGTTCGTCTCCCTGCCCTTCCATTTCGAAATGACTTTGCACCGCTCGCAGGTCGCCACCGGGCTGCTGCTGACGCCCTGGCCGGTGGCGGTGGCGGTGGCAGCCCCCCTGGCCGGCTGGCTGTCGGACAAGGTGGCCGCCGGGCTGCTGTGCGCCATCGGATTGGCGGCAATGGCGGTCGGCCTGGTCGCCCTGGCGGTGACCCCCCCCGCCGCCAGTGACCTCGACATCGTCTGGCGCATGGCGCTGTGCGGCATCGGCTTTGGCCTGTTCCAGGCGCCCAACAACCGGATGATGCTGACCGCCGCGCCCCGCGAGCGGGCCGGCGCCGCGGGCGGCATGCTGGGAACCGCCCGCCTGACCGGCCAGACCCTGGGGGCGGTGCTGACGGCCACCCTGTTCGAACTGTTCCAGACCAGGGGTGAGACCTTCGCGCTGGAGGCGGCGGCGGGTTTCGCGCTGGTGTCGGCGGCGGTGAGCCTGTTGAGGCGTGGCAGGACGGACGGCGAGACGGGCGGCGGAGCACAGGCGGTTTCGGAGGGGTAGCCTGACGGTGGGTGAGGCAGTCCGCGAAACGGCAACTTTATTGCAGCATTCGGGCAACTTCCCGGCAACGGAGCGGCCGCGTCTTGGCAACAACTTGGCCGCATTTGGCAACATCCTGGCAGCAGACGGGCCGCTTTCCGGCAACTGATTGGCCGCCGCCGGGCAGCTAAATCGTGCTATAAGCTATTGTTTTTAAACACTTTCAAAGATCGACTTGGAGCTTTTGGCAACAATTTTAGTTGGTGGGACAAGCGGATGTGAAACACCAAGGCGCTGACTGGTTTTACGGTATCGCGTTATGCAATAGTTTGTCGAAAATGTCAAGGTCGCCCCACGCATCCTGATTACATCCAACGAATGGGAACAGTTTGAAGGCTCTCACAGCCTTCCCCCTTGCCGGTCCCGAGCGCGTCGCAGCACTGACCGAGTTGCGCGAAAGCCGGATGGTGGACAATGCCCGCGAATTGGCGGCTCGCCTGACATCGCTCAAAGGCAGCCAGACTTACCAAATTCGATGTACCCTTTTCCATGAGGAGACGCACCTGTCCGGCGTCGCCGCCGCGACCAGTCGAGGCGTGACGTTCGTCACCCTCCCTTGACGGGGACTGAATGGAGCTCGGGTAGAACATGCAAAGCTTCTACTTTCCCGCCATTCCGGCTTTGCTTTCGGGCAATTTGGCCGCGGCCATCTCCCAGCAAAACCTGTAGGCGGATCAACCAAATCAACGGCTGGACCGCATCGAGCCACGTCTGGAACTGCAGGTCTGACGGCTCGAATGTAGGGAGCGATCCCCCCGCCTCCTACAGCTGGTCCAGCCCATAGGCCGCATGCAGCGCCCGCACGGCCAACTCGGTGTAGGCGGCGTCGATCAGCACGCTGATCTTGATCTCGGAGGTGGAGATCACCTGGATGTTGACGCCCTTGTCGGCCGGGGCGCCGAACATGGTCTTGGCGACGCCGGCGTGGCTGCGCATGCCAACGCCGATCACTGAGACCTTGGCGACGTCCTCGTCCACCGCCACCTCGACAAAGCCGATCTCGGCCTGGGCAGCCCGGACCAGTTCGACCGCGCGGGCGGCGTCGCGCTTGCCGACCGTAAACTCCATGTTGGCCGCGCCCTCGCTGCGGGCGTGGCTCTGGACGATCATGTCGACATTGACGTTGGCGTCGGCCAGGCGGCCGAAAATCTCCCGCGACACACCCGGGTGATCGGGCAGGCCGTAGAGGCTGATCTTGGCCTCGTCCCGGCTGAAGGCTACGCCGCTGACGATACGTTTTTCCACGATTTCCTCCTCGTCGCACACGATGGTGCCCTGGCCGTCAGTCTCTCCGGGTTCCGAGAAGCTGGACAGAACCCTTAAAGGCACATTGTGGGCCATGGCCATCTCCACGGAACGGGTATGCAGCACCTTGGCGCCGAGGGACGCCATTTCCAGCATCTCCTCATAGCTGATCCTCGCCAGCCGCCGGGCCTTGGATTCGATGCGCGGGTCAGTGGTGTAGACGCCGTCGACGTCGGTGTAGATGTCGCAACAGGCCGCGCCGATGACGGCGGCGATCGCCACGGCTGTGGTGTCCGACCCGCCCCGGCCTAATGTCGAGAGCCGTCCGTCGCGGGTGACGCCCTGGAACCCGGCGATCACCGCCACCTCGCCGGCGTCCATGGCGGCAACCAGTTTCTCCGATGGGATCTCGTCGATGCGCGCCCGGCCATGGGCGTCGTCGGTGTAGATCGGGATCTGCCAGCCCATCCACGAACGCGCCGGCACG
>JAYTXV010000369.1:0-2118 GCA_043742805.1 Caulobacteraceae bacterium
AGGACGCGGGGTCCGGTGGCGAGCCCCGCGGGGAACTGAGCCCGGAAGTCCTGGGGCGTCTTATAGAGATGGGTGTCGGCGCCCCAACCAAGGTCACGGGTGCGATAGAGCACCTCCTTGACCCCCATCTTAAGGATGATGTCAGGATGGGCGCTGACCCAGACTCCGGCGGCGGCCACCTCACGGAGCAACGGGTCCAACTGGCCGCGGTCACGTCCGTTAGAAATCGGATCGACCCACACCAGGACGCCGTCCATCTCCAGGAGCTGTGCACGCACCTCAGCCGAGGCTTCCTCGGAGTAGACCGCCGGTTCGGCGGCGACGCCCTCGGCGGCCAGGGCTTCGAAAACCGGCGCCAGGCGGCCAGTGTGGGCGCTCGCCTGGGCCCGCGCATCCTGGTCACCGCGCCAAACAAGAGCGATGTGGCCTTGGGTGTCAGCTGTCATCTCGGGGAAGCTCCGTCCACAACGCACACTCCTTCCTGCCCGTGAAGGCAGGGGTAGGAGCGGGTCTTGGACGGCGAGCCGTCTTCAGCCGGGCGCCCGCTGGAGGCCCGACGACCCGGAAACTAACGTCTGGCGACAGGGTTGAACAGTCCCGCCTGAGGGGTAGGCTCCGGCGCTCTCAAATTGGAGCGCCGATGGCTGTCTCATTCCGAATTCTTGCAGCCGTTGTCGTCCTGGCCCCCACGGTCGCTTGCGGGGCCCAGCCGGTCGCCAGCGACCATGCCGCGCCGCTGGTTCTGGAACGGACCGTCCCGCTGAAGGGAGTGCGCGGGAGGGTCGATCATCTGGCGATCGACCTGCAGCACCGGCGACTGTTTGTCGCCGAGTTGGGCAATGGCAGCGTGGAGGCGGTCGACCTCGCCCGCGGCGTCTCGCTGGGACGCATCACCGGACTGAAGGAGCCGCAAGGCTTGGCCTATCTACCGGCCCAGGACGAGCTTGCGGTCGCCAGCGGCGGGGACGGTTCTGTTCGCTTTTATCGCGCCAGCGACCTGAAGCCGGACGGAGTGATTGAGGTCGGCGGCGACGCCGACAACATGCGAGTGGATGCCTCGGGACGGATCGTGGTCGGCTATGGTTCGGGCGCGCTGGCGGTGATCGATCCGGTCAGCCGCAAGGTGGTCGCCAAGCTCGACCTGCCAGCCCATCCGAAGAGCTTTCGAATGGAGGGCGGGCAGGTGTTCGTAAATCTGCCGGACGCGAAACAAATTGCAGTCGGCGACATGGCGAGCGGTCGGATCACCTCGACCTGGCCTGCTGCCCATCTCTGGAACTTCCCCATGGCCCTGGATGCAGGAAGTCGAACGCTGGCCGTCGTCTATCGGCTGCCGGCGCGCTTACAATTACTGGATACGGCGTCAGGCGCGGTTAAGCTCGACCAGAAAACCTGCGGCGATGCCGATGACGTCTTCTTCGATCCGCCACGACATCGGGCCTATGTGACCTGCGGGGCGGGCGCGGTCGATGTTGTGGATCTCGCCCATCCTGGCCAGTCGGTCAGCGTCGCGACGCGGCCAGGCGCCCGAACTGGCCTCTTCGTGCCCGAGCTGGACCGGCTGTTCGTGGCCGCCCGGGCTGGAGGCGGGGACGCCGCTGTCCTTGTCTATCGCCCGCAACCTTGAACCCGAGGTCGGTGTTCCGGTGCTAGGTTAGGCCCGTCCAAGTCCAAACCGAGTGTTCGCCTATGAAATCGTCCATATCTTGGCCCGGCGCGCCGATGGCCCTGGCGTCTGCGGCGCTGTTCGGAGCCTCCACGCCGCTGGCGAAGCTACTTTTGGGGGGCGGGGTGGATCCTTGGCTTCTGGCAGGCTTGCTCTATCTGGGCTCTGGTCTGGGTTTGGGCTTGGTCCATCTGGTCCGCGGCGGGCTGGGTGTACCGTCGCCCGAGGCGCCGCTGCGGCGGGGCGACCGGTGGTGGCTAGGCCTGGTCGTACTGGCAGGCGGCGTGATCGGCCCTGTGCTGTTGATGGTGGGATTAGCGCGCACGCCGGCCTCTTCGGCTGCCTTGCTGTTGAACCTTGAAGGCTTGGCGACGATGGCCATCGCCTGGATCTGGTTCAAAGAGAACGTCGACCGGCGGCTTTTGATCGGCGCCGCGGCGATCCTGGCCGGC
>JAYTXV010000370.1:0-3364 GCA_043742805.1 Caulobacteraceae bacterium
GGCCATGAACACACCCGAGGCTAGGAAGGTCAGGTGGATCGCCACCTGCCAGATCAGGGTGTTCTGGGTTTCCGGATGATCGCCGAGTGACATGAAGGATTTCAGCAGACTGATGGCCGAGATCGCGACGATCGACGCGATCAGTTTCATTTTGAGGCTCGAGAAGTCCACCTTGCCCATCCAGCTGAGCCGATGAGCCTCGGCGCCGGCGTCGATCTTTGAGATGAAGTTCTCATAGCCCGACAGAACGACGATCAGGATCAGGTTGGCGGCCAGGCTCAGGTCGATCAGGGACAGGGCCAGAAGAATGACCGGCTCGGCGCTTACGTACGGCGTCAGCAGGCGCGGCGCCTCCTTGATCAACTCGGCGATAAACACCCACAGCAGCAGCGGCAGGACGAGAATCAGACCCGCATACATCGGGGCCAGCAGCCAGCGTCCGCCGAACAGCCCTGCCTCCAGCAACCGCTTGGCGCGTGAAGGCGGGTTTGGGGATTTCGCGGGAGGCGACATGAGAGCTCCTTAGGCAGCTAGACCACATATCCACCCGAGCTCACGATTGAAGTGTTGACCGGCGAAATCAAGCCGCCGCGGGTTCCGAAGCTACGGCTCAAGCAGGGTGACCGGTTCGGGTTTAAGAGCCGAGAGGGTCCCACCCAGAGCGACGAGGTCGACGTCGGTCTTGCGGAGTTCGGGAAACAACTCGGTCTCCTCTTCCTCCACGTGATGGCGAGCCTTTCCGCTTGGCGCCATCACGTCATGCAAAGCCAGGCCCGGCTGCATGACCTCGATCTCGGTGATCGGCTTCAAGAACCCCCACCGCGTCGCGTGGCGACGGCCTCCGGCTTAGGGAAGATGGCGCACGGGCCTTGACCTTGTGCGCCTAGACCTTGGATGTCACGGTCACGATGGAATAAACGTTACTACCGTGACACAAGATAATACCGCGACCACCGATACATAGGGGCCGCGGATATCAACTTGGTATAAAGACTACCTGGTTGCCTTGTGGATGGCATCCTTGGTCTTTCCGACCGCTTCCTTGACAGATCCGGCGGCTTTGTCGGCCATGCCTTCGGCTTTCAGTTTCTCATTGCCGATCATTTTGCCGGCGGCTTCCTTGATGGCGCCCACACCTTTTTGGGTCGCGCCATCGATACCTTCTTTACTCATCGTCATCTCCTTCGGGAATTTCGGTCCAGAAATGGGTCTGTACGGATTGAATTCTAAGCCCGCCGGCGCACCACGAAGTGGTAGATCAACAGGACGGCGATCGCGCCGACGACGGCGACGAACATGCTGTAAAGATTGAAACCAGTGACACCGGCGACGCCGAAGAACTTGTTGAACACGAAGCCGCCTACGACGGCCCCGACGATACCAAGGATGATATCCATCACCAGACCTTCACCGGTCTTATTGACAACTTTGCTGGCGATAAATCCGGCTATCAGCCCCAAAATCAGCCACGCTATGATACCCATCGAACCCTCCACATTTTATGGCCTGTATGAACAGGATCGTAATCCGGAACTCCGGCGCGCGCGCAGGGTTCCCAATAATCGCAGGATTGTTCAAAGAAACGGGGTCAACGGTGACAAACGGCGGACTATTCCGTCGCCGGACCCGGCAACTATTCCACGGCCAGGATCACTTGTGAGGCCTTGACCAGAGCCGTGGCCCGGTCGCCGAGCTTCAGACTCAGATCCTCGACGCTTCGGCGGGTGATGGTGGCGATCAGGGTCTTGCCGTCGGCCAGTTCCAGGGCAACTTCGCTGTTCACCGCGCCGACATCCAGAGCGACCACGGTTCCGGCCAAGCGATTGCGGGCGGAAACCAGGATCGGCGCGTCGCCGGCGACAAGTATCACGAAACTCGCCTTGATCAGGGCGATGACCTCCGAACCAACCATCAGGCCGAGGGCCCCAACGCTCGGGCGGGTGATGGTGGCCACGATCTCGAGACCTTGGCCGATATCCACCACGACCTCGGCATTGACCGCGCCATCGGTAAGAGTTCTGACCTTGCCCCGGAGGGCGTTGCGGGCGCTGGTTCGCATAAGCAAGCTCCAAGTTTCAGCGAAGACGTGAGCGCCTGGGTCGTCGGCCAGGCGGGCGGCCAGGCGGTCCATGGCCAGGGTGATTTCGGCCTGGACATGACGCAGGGCATTCAAGGCCGCCACGCCCTCCGGCGTCAGGCTAGCGACGCCGCCCGAACGGCCACCCGCCTGGGCGCGAACGAGAGGACGGGGAAACAGATTGTTCAAGGCCTGAACCGCGTCCCAGGCGGCCCGAAAACCGAGACCGATCTCCTCTCCGGCGGCGGTGATCGAACCGCGGCGGGCAATCGCTTCAAGCAGCGCCAGCCGGTCCTCGCCGGCGCGCCGGGAGCCGCCGAGCCGCAAAGAAGCCGGGGTGGGGATCATCCACTTCGATCCGCCACCGCCGACGACCTGTCAATCGACCGGTGAGCAACGCCGGATCAGAAACCGATCTGGGTGCGGACAGCCAGGGCGTTGAAGTGAGAGCCGATCTGAGCGCCCAGCGGGGTCTGATAGACCCCAGTATTGTTGATCGTATCCGGCGACAGCCGGATGATGCGCGCGTGTTCGCCTTCAAGCGCAATCCGCACATAGGGATTCAGATACCAGTTGATTCCGGCGGCCCAGATCTGGCTTTCGCCGCCGCGGATGGCGTCGGCGATCGGCGCGGTTCCGGACGCTCCGGCATGATAGTTGAGATCCATGTCGGAATACCGCACGGTCAGTTCCACCGCGCCAAACCCGTCCTTGCCGAACACGTGGTTCACGGCCGGCGCGTCGAAGGCGGCGTTGCCCGAGTTGTATTTGCGCGCCTCGCCGGTCACCACCCAACTGCCCTCGAAGTAGTAGCCGTTGAAGTGCGGATTGCTGACGCCGGGAGCGAGCCGCTGGACGTGGAAGTGATCGTATTCGCTCTGGAGCAGGAACGAACGCCACTGAGCCGCGAACTCGACACCCTCGTTATCGGCATGTTTGGCGTCGATATTACCGGTGTTGATCAGCTTGGTGCCATCGACCCGTAGTTCGGGGGTGTCGCTGAACGACACTGACGTACGGGTAAGGGGCGAGAGGCCGATGCTGGGCGGGCCGCTCACATCCGCCACGCGATTCACATAGGTGGCGTGAGCGCCGACGTGGACCCGCCAATCCGATCCAGAGAAGGGCGTGACCGCCACCCGGCCGACGAACGCCATCGGGTCTCCATAGGTCTGGGCCGGACCCAGGGCGGCGCTGTTGGCCACACCGATGGTGCGCCCGGTGATCGCCGCCGAGGCCAGCCAGCGATCGCCACCGGCGGACAGCTGGGCGGCAGTGCGGGTGTCG
>JAYTXV010000371.1:0-6796 GCA_043742805.1 Caulobacteraceae bacterium
AAGACATTGGCGCCGGCGGCGCGCGCCGTCAACGCGGCGACTGCGCGCATGGCTGTCCGGCTCATGCGCCCGGAACCCCCAGCTGCCGCGCCGATTGGGTGATCATGGCCTGTTCGCTTGGCGTGCTCGAAAACGCCTTGCGGGCGTCGTTGTAAGCCGCCGTCGCGGCCTTTGGATTGTTCAGCACCATCCGGGCGCGCATCAGGTTGACCCAGCCGTCGGCATCCCTGGGATTGGCCTTCAGACGCGCGGCTAGGCCGTCGACCATGTTGTGGATCATCGCCTGCTGGTCGCTTGGCGCCATTTGCCGGACCGCCGCCACCTGATCGGGCGTCGGTCCGGCCCCGGGCGCGGCAGGACCGCCGGCCAGGGCCGTCGCCTCGGCAGGCGCGGCAGGGGGCGGCGGTGGCAACCTGGACGAGACATCCTCGCCCCGCGACGCGGCGATACGCACGACAAAGCCCCGGACCTCGGCGGCCCAGGGGGCGCCAGGGGGCGCGCTACTTAGAAGAGCGATCCAGTCCGTCATGGCGCTGGCATGATCACCGGCCTGATCCTTGGCGGCGGCAAGAAAATAACGCGAGCGCGGGTCGGTGGGATCGAGCTTGAACGCCGCCGCGAAGGCGGCCTGGGCCTCGGGCGTGACGTGGCCGTCGGCCGCCTTGACCATCGCCTCGCCCTGGGCCGACTTGTAATCCACATTGGCCGGATCCAGCGTCGCCGCCCGGCCATAGGCGCCGGCGGAATCAGCGAAACGGCCGGTCTGCATGTACGACCACCCCAGCATCCGCCAGCCTTCCGGATCATTGGGCGATTGACGCATTTTGGCTTCGAGTTCGGCGATCATCGGGCCGGCGTGGCCGTTGGGGGCGCCGGCGTCGGCGGTCGCGGCCGCCGGCGCCGCGCCACCGGGGACAGTTGCCAGGTCCGGGCGACCAATCTGAGTGTAGAGCACGCTCGCGCCGATCGCGATGATCGCCGCGAGCCCGAGCCCGAGCGCCAGCAACGACCGGCCGCCCAAGGGCCGCGCGGGTTTTTCGGCGGCGGGGGTCTCGGCGAGAAACCGGCGGAGGATTTCAGTCCTCAGACCCTCGGCCTCCCCGTCAGCCAAGCCTTCGGCGACGGCTTGGCCGTCGATATCGGCCAGCTGCCGGCCAAGCACTTGATTTTCAACGGGGCGGGCGCGGCGCGTGTCATAGCGGCGCACCAGCGGAATGGTGATGCCGACGGCGGCGATGACCACCATCACGGTGAAGGCTATCCAGACGATCATAGGGCGCTTTCGGCATCCAGTCTGCGACGCAGCTGTTCGTGTTCCTCGGGTGTCAGGGCTGGGGTCAACTGGGGCGCCGTGGCGGTCTTGCGGGCCATGAGGCCGACCCAGACGCCACCAACAGCCAGCACCAGAACAGGCCCGAACCACAACAGCAAGGTCTGGCTTTCAAACGGTGGATTGAGCAGCGCATAGTGTCCGTAGCGTTGAACGATATAGTTAACCGCCTGTTTGTCGCTATCCCCCGCCAGCAGGCGTTCGCGCAGGATGACCCTCAGATCGCCCGCCAGCACGGCGTCGGAGTCGTCGATCGACTGGTTCTGGCAGACCAGACACCGAAGTTGCGCGCCGATGGCCCGGGCGCGGGACTCCAGCTTGGGATCGGCCAGTTGTTCGCTAGGCAGCACGGCGCGGGCCGGGCCGGACAGGGCCGCTACCGCCAGCAGCGCGATCAGGGCGCGCCTCATCCCTCGGCCCTCAGCCGGTCCATCAGCGGTTTGATCGTTCCGGCCCAATCGTCGACCGTTATCGGACCAACCTGTTTGTAGCGGACCCGGCCCTTGCGATCGACGAGAAAGGTCTCGGGGACGCCGGCGACACCCAGATCGATACCGGCGCGGCCGGTCTTGTCGTTGCCCGCCAGGCGATAGGGATCGCCCTGGTCGATCAGATATTTCTGACCGTCGGACGGCTCGTCTTTCCAGTCCAGCCCGTCGATCGCCACCCCCTCGGCCTTCAATTGCAAAAGCACGGGGTGTTCGATGCGGCAAGAGACGCACCACGAGGCGAAAACGTTCAACAGGTGCGGCTGGCCAATGTTGTCCGTGGATTTCAGACCGACATCGCCCGCTCGAACCGCCGGCAATTCGAATGCCGGCAGGGGCTTGTCGATCAGGGTTGAGGGCAGCTTGCTGGGATCGCGGCCGAGACCCGCCGCGAAGGCCCCGATCAGCAGCACGAACAGGGCGACGGGCGCGAGAAAAGCCAATCGATTCATGGAGTCACTGGCGCCGCGGCGAGGGGACGGAGCACCACCCGCTCCACCCTGGCCACCCGCAGACCGCGGTCCGCCAGCGACACCGCGCCGCCGAAGGCCATCAGCAGCGCCCCGGCCCAGATCCAGTCGACGAACGGATGGTTCCACATCCGTACTGTGACACCGCCATCGGGATTCTGGTCGGCCACCGAGATGTAGATGTTACCCAGGATACCCGGCTGAATGCCGGCGTCGGTGGTGGTGGTCTGACTGGCCGGATAGAGCCGGCGTTCGGACATCATGGTGCTCTTGCCAAAGGCGCCGGTCACATCGAACTGCGCCTGATTGGCTTCATAGTTGGGACCGGTGACCGGGCGCAGCGCCACCAGGGTGATCGTGTTGCCGGCCAGCTTGACGCTCTGGCCCGGTGACATCGAGAGCACCTTGTTGGTCTGCCAGGCCGAGACGGAGGTGATCCCGATCGTGGTGACACCCAGACCCGCATGAGCGATGATCAAACCCCAGACCGCCAGCGGCGTCGCCCGGGCCAGATTGAAAACCTCGGCCCGGGGAACCTGGCCGATCCGCCAGCGGCGGGCCAGCACGATGAAGGCGCCGGCGATCAGCCAGACGCCGAGCGCAAGGCCGAAGGCGGCGAACAGATGCTTGAGACCAAACACCAGGGCGGCCACGACCAGCACCGCGGCGGCCAGGGCGGCCGGTATGCGAAGCCTGAGCAGAAGCCGGCGCAGGTCGTCCCGCTTCCAGTTCAGCATCGGGCCAAAACTGACCAGACCGAACAGCAACACGAAAATCGGCACGAAGGTCACCTTATAATAGGGCGGGCCGACCGAAATCTTGTCGCCGTGGAGCACATCCATGAACACCGGATAGAAGGTGCCCAGGAACACCGTCGCCGCAGAGGCCAGCAGGAATAGATTGTTCAGCGTCACCGCATATTCGCGGGACAGTGGCGCGAACAGCGATCCGGTTTTCAGGGCCGGCGCCCGCCAAGCAAACAGCGTCAGAGCCGAGCCGGTCATGGCGGCGATGATCGCCAGGATATAGACGCCGCGCTTCGCATCCAAAGCAAAAGCGTGGACGCTGGTCAGGACGCCGGAACGAACCAGGAAGGTGCCCACCAGGCTCAGGGAAAAAGCCAGGATGGATAGCAGTATCGTCCAGCTGACCAACGCCCCGCGCCGCTCGAGCACCAGCGAGGAATGCAGCAGGGCCGTGGCCAATAGCCAGGGCATCAGCGAAGCGTTCTCCACCGGGTCCCAGAACCACCAACCGCCCCAGCCCAGGGTGTAGTAGGCCCAAAGGCTGCCCATCGCGATACCGACCGTCAGGAAGATCCAAGCCGCCAGCACCCAGGGTCGAACCCAGCGCGCCCAACCGGCGTCCACCCTGCCTTCGATCAGCGCCGCGACCCCAAAAGAGAAGGCGATCGAAAGCCCCACATAGCCTGCGTAGAGAACCGGCGGGTGGAACACGAGGCCGGGGTCTTGCAGCACAGGGTTCAACTCGGCGCCGTCCAGCGGAACCGGAGACAGGCGAGTGAACGGATTTGACGTAAACAGGAGAAAGCCGAGAAACGCCGCACCGATCATGCCCTGCACGGCCAGCACCCGGGCCTGCAACGTCTCGCGCAGGGAGCCGCCAAACACCGCCACCGCTGCCCCATAGATCGCCAGGATCAGGACCCACAGCAGCATCGAGCCTTCGTGGCTGCCCCAGGTGGCGCCCAGACGGTAGATGAACGGCTGGGCCATGTTGCTGTGTTCCGCCACCAGAGCGACGGAGAAATCATTGATGATGTAGCAGGTCGCCAGGCTGACGAAGGCGACCACGATGAACAGAAGCTGCAAGGCCGAGGCCGTCCTGCCAACTGCCATCAGGGCTGGATCGGCCCGCCACGCCCCGATCAGCGGAGCCAGCGTCTGTACCGTGGCGAGGACAAGCGCGAGGATCAACGCGAATTGCCCGATTTCAGCTGTCATGATCTACAAAACCCCATACTCTGGCATCTCCAGTCTAGCGGGATGATGCTGGAACTCGAAGGGCAAATCGGCTGGCTGGCTGGCGGCCAGAGGTTCGGAGGCCTGGAAGTTGGCGGCGGGTCGAACTCACGCCCAACTCCACGGCGCGAGATGGGGTGGGGTGGTCATGGCTGAAAAATACCTGATCGCCGTGGTCGGCTCGGGACCCGCCGGGCTCAGCGCGGCCTCGCACGCCGCCAAGATCGGCGTCAGCCACGTACTGCTCGAAAAGACCGACCACCTCTCCGACACCATCTACAGCTATCAGAAAAAGAAATATGTGATGGCGACGCCGGTGCAACTGGTGCTTCGCTCCGACCTGGGGTTCCAGGCCGACTATCGTGAGGCGATTCTGGACGTCTGGAACGAAGGCGTCGCCGCAGTCGGCGCCAACGTGAGATACAACGCCGAGGTCAAGGCCATAACAGGGGAAAAGGGCGACTTCACCCTAACCCTGACCAATGGCGAAACCATCCAGGCGGAAACCGTCGTTCTGGGCATCGGGCTGCAAGGCAACCCCAATCTGATGCGGTGCCCGGGCGGCAACCTGCCCCACGTCCAATATCAACTGTCGGACCCGACAGCCTATATCGACGAGCATATCTTCATCATCGGGGCCGGCGACGCCGGGATCGAAAACGCCCTGGGGCTGGCCGCCGACGCGGGTCAGGCCAATACCGTCAGCATCGTCAACCGCTCGCCCGACTTCAGCCGCGCCAAGGACGCCAACGTCTCCAATCTGATGAACGCGCGTGATGCGGGCCGGATGAACATTTTCACCGAAGCCTCGCCCACCAAGGTCGAGGAAGGCTGGATCACGCTGGAGCTGCCGGACGGGGAAAGCCGGATAAAGTGCGATCGGATCATCGCGCGCCTGGGGGCCTCAGCGCCACGCAAGCTGGTGGAGTCCTTCGGCGTCGAGTTCACGAGCGATTCGCGGGACGCCTGCCCCACCCTGACAGAACAGTTCGAGAGCACAGCGCCCGGCATCTATGTGATCGGCGCCCTGGCCGGCTACCCGCTGATCAAGCATTGCATGAACCAGGGCCACGACGTGGTCGAATATATCAACGGTAACGTCGGGCTGGAGCCGGCGGATGAACCGATGCTGGCCAAGAAGCTCGAAGGCCTACCCGGGAACCGCTCGGTCTCGGAATGGCTGCAGTTCCTGCGCGACAAGGTCGAGGTGCTCAACGGCCTGTCGACCCTGCAAATGCGCGAATACCTGCCCGGAATGAACGTCCTGGCGTTCAAGGCCAACGATGTCATCTTCGAGCGCAATGCGGTCGGATCGTCGCTGTTCGGCATCGCGTCGGGCTCAGTCAAGGTCGAGATCAATCCAGCCAATCCGGCGATCACCATCCCCATCGGCGCCTCGTCGATCTTCGGCGAGGCCGGCCTGATATCCGGGCGCCGCCGCAACTCCACCATCCGCGCGTCGGAAGGCTGTATCGTCGTGGAAATACCGCGCAACTTGGCACTGAAGCTGATGGCCTCAGTTCAGGATGCCCGCGAGACGGTCAACCGCATTCAGATCGAACGGGCGGTTCTGCGGGTGTTCGGCTCGGGTCTGTCTCCCTCCGACATCGGCGATATCCTGGCCAAGTCCAAGGTTCTCTCGGTCAAGGCCGGCGAGACGATCATCAAGGAGGGCGACGAGAACTACGACATCTTCGTCATCCGCAATGGCAGCATGGTGGTCGAGCGCAAGATCGCCGGCAAGCCGGTGTTCATCAGCTATATGCCGGCGGGCAGCATCGCCGGGGAAATCGCCCTGGTCGAAGGCGGCCGGCGCACCGCCACGGTGCGCGCGGCGATCCGCTCCGAAGTGATCAAGCTCGACGGCGACGTGTTCCGCATCCTGCTCAACCGCAAGCCGGAGCTGGTGGCCAAGCTGCGGTCCGACATGTCTGCGCGGCGCGCCACCAACGATTTCATCGAGAAGGAAAAGGGCAACTTCACCGGCGTCCTCGACTATTACACCAACGTCGCCAAATTCCTGGTCGAACAGGGGGTCGGCGAGGCCACAGACGTGCTGTTGATCGACGAGCGGCTCTGCGTCGGCTGCGACAACTGCGAAAAAGCCTGCGCCGATTCGCACGACGGCATTTCCCGCCTGGTGCGCGAGGCGGGCAAGACCTTCGCCAACCTGCATGTGCCCACCTCCTGCCGGCACTGCGAACACCCGCACTGCATGACCGACTGTCCACCCAACGCCATTCGGCGCGGCCCGGACGGCGAGGTGTTTATCGACGATACCTGCATCGGCTGCGGCAACTGCCAGCGCTTCTGCCCATACGGCGTGATCAAGATGGACAAGCCGCCGCCCAAGAAGCCGGGACTGATGTCCTGGCTGTTGTTCGGCATGGGTCCCGGACCGGGCGAGCCCGACACGGCCTGGAAGGAAGCCAACGCCAAGCCTGGCGCCCATAAACAGGCGGTGAAGTGCGACATGTGTTCCGGCAAGAAGGGTGGGCCGGCCTGTGTCCGGGCCTGTCCGACCGG
>JAYTXV010000372.1:0-1545 GCA_043742805.1 Caulobacteraceae bacterium
CCTCAACCGCCTACTGCGTCGCCATGTGATCCTGTTCGTGACCCTCCGCGACGAAACCCTGGAAGCGATCGTCCGGGCGGAGCCCATCAACGCCGAGGCTGTGTCCCGGGCCGTCACCGCCCATGCCCTGATGCGGAGCCGCGATCTGGTGATCGCCCGGTTGGTCCGGCTGGGTGTTCGGATCGTCGAAGCTCCGGCGGCGCGGATCGGACCGGCCTTGATTTGGGCCTATCTCGACCTGAAGCGATCGGATGTGGTGTGAGCGGCCTGGAATTGCGCAGCCATCGCTTCCGCCTGGAACGCGAAGCCGACTGGCGCCGCCTGGAAGTCCTGCTGGGCAAGGCCGAGCGCCACCGCGCCAGCGCCCTGACCGGGGACGAGCTGATCGCCTTGCCCTTGCTGTACACCGCCGCGATCTCGTCCCTGTCAGTGGCGCGCGCCACCGCCCTCGACCGCAACCTGATCACCTATCTGGAGGCACTGGCCGCCCGCGCCTACTTTTTCGTCTACGGAACCCGCACCCGGCTGCATGAACGCTTGGCGCAATTCTTTCGGCTCGATTGGCCCCGGGCCGTGCGGTCGCTGTGGCGAGAGACGGTGGTCAGCGGCTTGATCCTGTTGACCGCGACGCTGGTGGGCTATGCCTTGGTCAGCCGCGACGCCGATTGGTATGGCTCGATCATGCCCGGCGGGATGACCCAGGGCCGCGACCCCACCGCCTCGACAGCGTTTCTCAAGTCGGCGCTCTATGCCGCCCACGGGCGAACCGGGCTGTCGTTCTTCGCCGCGTTCCTGTTCACCCACAACGCCCAGATCGCGATCTTCGCCTTCGCGCTCGGCTTCGCCTTCTGCGTGCCGACCGCGCTGTTGGTGGCGCAGAACGGTCTCAGCCTGGGGGCCCTGCTGGCGCTTTACGCCTCAAGGGGGCTCGGTTGGCCGCTGGGCGGGTGGCTGTTCATCCATGGGGTGACCGAGCTCCTCGCCACCATATTGGCCGGCGCGGCGGGCTTTCGCATCGGCTGGGCGGTGATGTTCCCGGGGTCACGCTCACGGCTGGAGGCGGTGGCTGGGGCCGGCCGGGCCGCCGGGCCTGTGATGGCCGGCGTGGTCATCATGCTGGTGTTCGCCGGCCTCCTTGAAGGCATCGGCCGCCAGTTGATCCAGGTCGACGCGGTTCGCTGGTCGATCGGCGGCGCCACACTGGTTGTCTGGCTCGGCTATTTCTACCTGCCCCGCGTGGCGCCGCGCCGATGACACCCGCCGTCGCCCCGATGACCTCACCATTTCAGCGCCGGCTGGTCACCCCGGAGGGGCTGGACCTGCGGCTGATCTTGGCCTCGGCGGGAGAGCGGGCCTCGGCCTATGGGCTGGATCTGCTTATCATGCTGGCGGCTCTGGTCTCGCTGACCTCCCTGGCGAACGTCTTGGGTCTGGCCGCCGGCGCGAACGGACGCGAGGTCGTGGCGATCATCTGGCTGCTGGGCGCCTTTCTGCTGCGCAATGGCTATTGCGTGATTTTCGAGCTGGGTCCCCGGGCCGCCACGC
>JAYTXV010000373.1:0-7125 GCA_043742805.1 Caulobacteraceae bacterium
TTAAATGGCGTCAGAGACGCGTGGACGCAACCGTGGCGGTCTACTGACCGACAGTGAATCCAACGATCCGCTTGGTTTGCGCGAGGATCGGCGCGGCGAGCGCGCGCGCGCGCGCCGCCCCCGCCGCCAGGGTGCGATCGATCTCGGCCGGATCAGCCATCAGACGCCGCATCTCGGCGGAGACCGGCGACAGGCGTTCGACCAGAATGTCGGCCAGGGCCGGCTTGAAGCCTTGACCGAAGCCCTGACCGGCGTACTGAGCCACCACCTGCGCCTTGGTCTGGCCTGACAGCGCCGCGTAGATGCCGATCAGATTGTCCGCCTCGGGCCGATCCTTAAGCCCCTCGACCGTTTCGGGCAGGGGGAGTGGATCGGTCTTGGCGCGCTTGATCTTGCCGGCGATGGTATCGGCGTCGTCGGTCAGGTTTATCCGCGATTGATCCGAAGGGTCCGATTTCGACATTTTCGCCGTCCCATCCCTGAGGGACATGATCCGCGCGCCCGGACCCTCGATCAGCGCCTCGGTCAGGGGGAAGAACCCCGGCGCGTCGAAATCGTGGTTGAACTTGGCGGCGATGTCGCGGGTCAGTTCCAGATGCTGCTTCTGGTCTTCGCCGACCGGAACGTGGGTAGCCTTGTACAGCAGGATGTCGGCGGCCTGAAGCACCGGATATGTATAGAGGCCGACGCTGGCCCGCTCCTTATGCTTGCCCGACTTTTCCTTGAACTGGGTCATCCGGTCGAGCCAGCCCAGCCGCGCGACGCAGTTGAAAATCCAGGCCAGTTCCGCGTGTTCGGGGACGGCGGACTGGGCGAACACGATCGCCTTCGCCGGATCAACCCCCGAGGCGAAATAGGCCGCGGCGATTTCCCGGGTCTGGGAGGCCAGGGTCTTGGGATCCTGCCAGGCGGTGATCGCGTGCAGATCGACCACGCAGTACAGGCATTCCATTTCGTGCTGCAGGGTGACGAATTTTACCAGGGCGCCCAGATAGTTGCCCAGGTGCAGGGCGCCGGACGGCTGGACGCCGGAGAAAACGCGCGATGCGTCTTCGAGCGGCGATTGGGATTCGGTCATTCGTTGGAAACTTTGTCTGGCATTGAGACGAGGATCAGCGCCGCGAGGCGCGGTGTTTAGAGGGGTTACGAGGGGGCCCGCCATCGCCGCCAGTTTGATCCCTGAAAGGCCATCGTAATCGCTTACCGCCAAGCGCCGGGTGGGGCAAGCCGTCCCGTCCGGGTCCACTCACCGCGCGGCGTGCCAAGTCCGTCCGGCGACGGGCGCCGAGGTGGGGCTATCGACCCGGCGGCATATCGTCTGTTTGCCCTGCGACTCGGTCTGACGCTGGCTCTCCAGATCGCGCTTGCCCACGACGGACGAATCGAACACCTGCCTCGCGCGCCCGACGGCGCGGTGTTTCGGCTGCTTTTGCGGCACGACCACCGGTCAACCAGCCCGACGGAGTTGGCCACCGCCTAACCGACGGCTGCATCGATTATCTCGCGACGCTCGCCCGGGCGCGAGGCAGGCGGCTGGCCTGGGAGGCGGCGTCGGCGGCGTCCAGCACATCGGTCAGTCGCGCGCGGACTCCGGCCAGATGCTCAGGGTCTGTCAGCTTGCCGCCCTCGGCGGTGACCACATAAAAGGCGTCGACGGCGCGCTCGCCATGGCTCTCGATATGCGCCGACTGGATCGACAGCGCCGAGTCCGAGATGGCCCTGGCCAGAGCCTCGACCAGGCCCGGACGATCGCGTCCCGAGGCCTCTAGCACCGTGGCGTGCCGGGAGGCCTCGTTGTCGATCGCCACTGTCGAAGCGATCGCAAAAGCTGACGCGCGCGCCTGGTCATTGGTGCGGCGGGTTTCCGCCGGCGGGCTGTCTCCGCTGGCCGCGGCCTCCAGCGCCCGCACCAGCCGTTGCAGGTGCTTTGGATTGCCGTCTCCGAACGGTTGGCCGGCGTGATCCTGAACATAGAACACGTCCAGAGCGTCGCGGGCGGTCGAAGTGAAGATCCGTGCCCCGACCACATTGCCCCCCATGTGGGAGATCGTCAAAGCCAGGTCGGCAAACAGGCCGCGTCGGTCGGGGGCGGTGATCACCACCTCCGCCGCGTCCCGGTCGGATCTGATCATGGCTTGGGCCGCTCCGCCCCCAGCCAGGGCTGCCCGCCGCGACAGGCCCAGATGGACCAGCTGTTCGGCCGGAGAAAAGGCGATGAAATAGGCGTCCTCCATGGTGCCGGCCCAGGCCCTCGCGTTCGGTTCGGCGGCGACCAGGGCGGTCCGGGCGTCATAGGCGGTGGCTTCCTGGCGCCGCCGCGCCACGCCGGCCGCATCGGAGGTTCGGCCGCCGCGGAATATCGTCTCGGCGGCGCCGTAGAGCTCTCTCAGCAGCTGGCCCTTCCAGCCGTTCCACACGCCGGGCCCCACGGCGCGGATGTCGGCGACGGTCAACACCAGGAGGAGGCGCAGGCGTTCGGGGGTCTGAACGATGTCGGCGAAGGCCGCGACGGTGGCTGGGTCGGCCAGATCGCGTTTCTGGGCGTAGTCGCTCATTACCAAGTGATGTTCCACCAGCCAGGCCACCAGCTCAATACGCTGCCGATCCAGACCCAGGCGCTCGCAGGCCTGGCGCGCGGATCTGGCGCCGGCCTTTTCCTGCCCGCCGACGCCCCCCTTGCCGGTGTCGTGCAGCAGCATCGCCAGAAACAGGGCCTCGCGGTCCTCGATCAGCGGCATCACCGTACTGGAAAGAGGATGGTCCTCGGTGAAGCGGCCTTCGGAGATGTCGTTGATGATGCCCACCGCACGCAGGGTGTGCTCGTCCACGGTGTAGGAGTGGTACATGTTGAACTGCATCTGGGCCACGATATGCCCGAACTCCGGCAGGAACCGCCCGAGCACCCCGGCTTCGTTCATCAGCTCCAGGGTGCGGCGGGGTTTTCGCGCTCTCGCCAGAATATCCAGGAACACGCCCGCGGCGATCGGATCCCGCCGCACCCGCGATGTGATCAGCGTCAGATGCCTGGTGACTTCGGTGAAGCCGTCCGGGTGCAGGTCCAGGTCGCGGGCGTCCGCCAGCCGGAAGAACCGCAGCAGATTGACCGGGTCTCGTTCGAACACATCCGGACCAGTGACGGAAATCCGCCCGCCATCCAGCACGAAGCCCGGTTCCAGGGGAATCCGCGCCGCCGGCTTTCCGGGCAACACCCTTAGCAAGCCCCTGGGGCTGGATTTCATGTGGTCGGCCTCGAGCTTGGCGGAGAAAGCGCGCGTCAGCACACCGACATCCTTGGCGATCAGGAAATAACGCCGCATGAACCGCTCCACCGCCGGCGTATTGTCGCCGCCCTTGCGTGGCCGGTCGTGGTAGCCCATCCGGCGGGCGATTTCCGGCTGCAGATCGAAGGTCAGGCGCTCCTCCGGGCGACCGGCGGTGAAATGCAGGTGGGCGCGAACCGCCTCCAAAAAGTCGAAGGCGCGAATGAAGGCCCGGACCTCACGCCCGAGGAACATGTCCATCTTCAGCACCCCGTCCAGCCCGTCGGCCGGATGCAGGTACTGGGCGATCCAGAACAGCGTGTGGAGATCGCGAAGGCCGCCCTTGCCCTCCTTGACGTTGGGCTCAACCATGAAGCGGCTGGCGCCGGCCCGGGCGTGCCGCTCGTCGCGTTCCTTGAGCTTGGCGGCGACGAACTCGGCGCCCGTGCCCTTGATCACCTCTGCGCGAAAACGGCGTTGCAGGTCCCTAGCCAGATCGACGTCGCCGATAAGCCGGCGCGCCTCCAGAATGGAGCTCCTGATGGTCATGTCGGCGCGCGCCAGCTTGACGCATTCATCGACCGTCCGGGAGGCGTGACCGACCTTGAAGCCCAGATCCCAGAGGGCGTAGAGCATGTACTCGATCACGCTCTCGGTGTGGGCGGTTTCTTTGTAGGGCCGCACAAACAGCAGATCGATGTCGGAGAACGGCGCAAGGGCGCCGCGGCCATAGCCCCCCACCGCCATCAGGGCCAGGCGCTCGCCCTGTGTCGGGTTGCGGGCGCGGAACACGTGCACCGTGGTGAAATCCCAGAGGGCGGTGATCACCTCGTCGGTCACCCCGCAGATCAGCCGCGCGGTCTCGACCCCACCGGCGCCGTTTTCCAGCCGCTCCTTGGCGATCATCCGGCCGCGAAACAGTGCCGCCTTCAGAATTTCAAGCGCCCGCCGACGCTGCTCGGGCGCGTCACCGGCGGCGTCCAGCGCGGCCGTCGACAGCTGTGAGCGCAGCCTCAGGCCATCGACGACGAGCTCAAGACGAGTGGGGCGAAGGCGAGGGGGCATGGAGCCTATATAGGTCCGTAACGGCCGTCTGTCTGGCAATAGAAAGACCGGAACATCAGATCATGCCCTTGAGCCGATAAAGCGCGTCCATCGCCTCGCGGGGGCTCATGCCGTCGACGTCGAGCGCCGCGATCGCGCTCTCGGCGGCGGAGGGCCCAACGCGCGTCGGTGTGGGCATGGCCGCGGCGAACAGCGGCAGCTCCTGGAGACCGTGGTGCGACACCGCCTCGCTCTCCAGCCGCGCCAGCACCTCTCGGGCTCGTGACACCACGGCCGGCGGCACGCCGGCCAGGCGGGCCACCTGCACGCCGTAGGAGCGATCAGCGCAGCCGGGGCCGGCCTCGTGCAGAAACACCAGCTCGCCGTTCCACTCCTTGGCCTTGAGGGACAGGTTTGAGACATAGGGCAGCCGGCTCTCAAGGGCGGCCAGTTCATGGTAGTGGGTCGCGAACAGGGCGCGGCACTGGTTGGCATCGTGCAGCGCCTCGGCGCAGGCCCAGGCTATGGCCAGGCCGTCGTAGGTGGCGGTGCCGCGCCCGATCTCGTCGAGGATCACTAAGGATCGGGCCGTGGCCTGGGTCAGGATGGCTGCGGTCTCCACCATCTCCGCCATGAACGTTGAACGGCCCCGGGCCAGATCGTCGCCGGCCCCTACCCGGCTGAACAGCCGGTCGACCACGCCCAGCCTCAGGGAGTTCGCGGGCACGAAGCCGCCGGCCTGGGCCAGGACCGCCAGAAGGGCATTCTGGCGCAGGAACGTCGACTTGCCGGCCATGTTGGGACCGGTGACGATCGACAGGCGCGCCGCGCTCTGGCCCGACCCGTCAAGGGCGCAGTCGTTGGGCGTGAACACCCCGCCCGAGCGCCGCACCGCCGCCTCGACAACCGGGTGGCGGGCGCCGCTGGCGTCGAAGGCCAGGGACCTGTCCAGGATCGGGCGGACGGCGCCGACGTCGCTCGCCCACTCGGCCAGGCCTGCGGCCACGTCGAGCCGCGCCAGGCCCTCGGCCGCCGCCATGATTTCCGCGCCGACCTCGCACGCTGTGGCGCGCCAGCGCTCGAAGATCGCCACCTCCATCGCCAGCGCCTGTTCGGCGGCCCGGGCGATGCGCGCATCCAGGTCGGCCAGTTCGACTGTGGTGAATCGAACCTGATTGGCCAGGGTCTGGCGATGGATGAACAGAGCCGACAACGGTGGCCGCAGTAACGCTTCTGCCTGTTTGGCGCTGGCCTCGACGAAATAGCCGAGGACCGCGTTGTGGCGAATCTTCAGCGACACTCCACTCTCGGCGGCCAGACTCGCTTCGAGAGCGGCGACCACCCGCCGACTGTCGTCTCGAAGACCCCGCGCGGCGTCGAGGTCGCCCGAAACGCCTGGAGCAACAAAGCCACCGTCCCGCGCCAGGGCGGGCGGGCCTTCGGTCAGGCCTCGCGTAAGGGTGTTTAGCAGGCTTCCAAGGCTCCTGAGGGCCTTGAGATCGAGGGCCTCGCCCGCCTCGGCGATTTCGCGCGGCGGGTCACCGCCGGCCTCGGCCTCGGCGGCCAGCAGGGTCGCCGCCGCGTCGCCGGTGGTCAGGCCGTCCCGCAGGCTCCAGAGGTCCCTCGGCCCGCCCCGACCCAGCGCCAGCCGCGAAAGCGCCCTGGCCATGTCCGGCGCACCTTTGAGTCGCCGCCGAAGCGCCTCCCGCGCCACGCGGCGGTCGAGAAACCAAGCGATCGCGTCCAGCCGGGTATTGATCAGAATTGGGTCCAGCAGCGGGCGTGAAAGCCGGGCGGCCAGGAGCCGCGCGCCGGGTGACGTCACCGTGCGGTCGATGGCCGACAGCAGCGAGCCCTCCCGCGCGCCGCTTAAGGTCCGTTCGATTTCCAGACTGGCGCGAGTGGCCGGATCGATGGCCATCACATCGGCTTCGGCGGCCCGCCTGGGCGCACGCAGCATCGGCAGCCGACCGGCCTGGGTGGTGTCCAGATGCGCGGCGATCAGGCCGAGGGCCGCGATCTCGGCCCCGCCGAGGGGTCCGAACCCATCCAGCGTCTGGACGCCATAGAGGCGCTTGAGTCTGGCCTCCGAGGCCGACGGCTCCGCCAAGGCGCTGGGCATCGGCTGGACGAGTCCCTCCGCGCCCCGCAGGGCGTCACCGATCACCGGATCGCTGAACAGCCGGTCTGGGACCAGAATCTCCGAGGGGCGCAGAGCCGCCAGGGCCGAGGCTAGCCCCTCGGGCGACAGGGTCACGCACTCCACTTCGCCGGTCGACAGTTCGACGCTGGCCAGGGCCGCCACGCCGCCGCGCCAGCCGATGGCGGCCAGGCGATTGGCCCCGTTGGCGTCGAGCAGGCCGTCCTCGGTCAGGGTGCCCGGTGTGACGACCCGAACCAGATCGCGCCGGACCACCGACTTGGCGCCCCGCTTGCGGGCTTCGGCGGGGTCTTCCATCTGCTCGCAGACCGCCACTTTGAACCCGGCGCGGATCAATTTGGCCAGATAGGCCTCGGAGGCGTGGGCGGGCACGCCGGCCATGGGGATGGGCTGTCCGGCGTGGGTGCCTCGGTGGGTCAGGGTGATGCCGATAGCGGCGGAGGCCTTGGCCGCGTCCTCGAAGAACAGCTCGTAGAAGTCGCCCATGCGGAAAAAGATCAAGGCGTCGGGCTGCCGCGCCTTGGCCTCGAAGTATTGAGCCATGACGGGCGTGGCGCCTTGCGCCGTGGGAAGCTCGCTCGGAATCATCTGGGGAGCATTCATTTGGGCCACGCTATAGGCGCGGGGCGGCGGCGTCAGCCCTTGACGTGGCCACGGTTG
>JAYTXV010000374.1:0-13562 GCA_043742805.1 Caulobacteraceae bacterium
AAAATGTGCAGCGGGGGGCTTCCGCCCGCCGCGCCCCCGGAAGCCGAAGCTGCCGGGGGAATAGTGACCTGGACGATTGCGCCGGATATGCCGTTCGGGAAGAGGCATCGAACGTCGCAATGCGCCCGTCGGTTGCCAGCCCTGTCTGAGGTCAAACGGCCCTCCCCACCGCGCGTCGTGCCGTCGCGAACCCGCGATCGGTAGCCATGAACCGCGCCAGCATCGGCCCGACGAGGCGCGCCGGTTCGTTCGCCTGTCCCGTTTCTTCGCCCAGCACCCGCGCATAGTCGGCCAGATCCCGCCAGACGGCCGCAGGAAGCTCGACGGTGACTTTCACCGGCTTGTCGTCCACAATGGCTCCGAGATTAAGCGTCGCCATCATCGGGCCTCACCGTTCATAGGGTTCGAGCACGAGATCGCGATTGACGACTACCCGCACTTCGTAGCCCGCCCGGATGGTCAGGGTGGGTTGGATGTTGAGATCCCGCCCGACGATCTGCGCGGCGGTCAGGCTGACCGACTCCGCAGCCCCCCGCCGGGTCGCGTCGGCGAGCGTGTTGCTCTGGCCGGTAGTTCTTGCCTCGGCCCCGACGCTTAGCGGGGTCGAGAGCAAGGCACCTTTGAGCAGGCGTCCCCAAATCTGCCCCGGTTACCCCTGCAAGCTCCAAAACGCCTGAAATTTCGTGGCTATCGCCTTCGCAAATCCCTTGTGACTGGTTTTTAGACGTATCTTCAACCTACCCGAGCCGGCCCCTCACAACGCGTCCTTGATCCGACGCGCCAATGAGGCGGCGACTGTGCGCAAAGCCGCGGCGCGATCTGCAGGCCGCGGGTTGGCGCAGCCCCGCCGTCGAAGCGCCTCATCGACGGCGCGGGGCGAATCCAGCTGTAGGACGTCGCCGCGATGGAGCGGGAACGAAGCGTTGGCTGCGGGCGGAGCGGCGAGGTCCACGCGCGTCAGCCGCCGCGCGGCATAGGCGATCAGCGGCCATCGCGGATAGGAGCGGCCGAACCGATCGGTTACGTCCCTTGCGAGGCTAAGATCGCCGTGGGCCAGGGTAAGATGCAGCAGGGCCGCCAGGCTGCGGATTCCCAAGGTGGTCGATATCTCGCGGGCCATCGCGTCGATGGCCCGGGAATCCGGAGCGGCAGCCACCAGCTGCTCGAACAAGCGGCCGCCGTCGGTGTCAATGGGCCCAAGCGCCGCGTCCGCCTCGGGGCCGAGCCGGCCCGCCAGGAAAGCCTCGATCGTCTCGACGAACAGCGGAGCGGCCGCGGGGGCGACGAGGTCGGTGTGCTCGATCGACCTCACCGCCACGGCGGTGATATCCGCGTCGGAGGCTCGCCAGCCGTGGCGCCACGAGAACGGTAACGCCACGCCGCTGGGCGGCTCGCGCTGAAAGTGCAGCATTCGCGCCAGCCGCGCCGGCGGTCGCATCAAAAGCCCCAAGGTCTCAACTGTGGAATAGCGTGGTCGCCGGTGCACGGCCGGACTATCGAGACACACCAAGCGCCCGGGACGCACTGATGTTCCCTCTAGGCGCCGGTCGACATGCCAAGCGATATATCCACCGATCGAAAAACCGAACAAGGCGTCGGGCGCCGGCGTGTCGCCGGCTCTGATGCTCGCGGCGATCAGGCGGGCCACAGTGTGCCAGCGCCGATGACTGAGCATGTCGCCCGCCTCAAACGCGGTCTCGAAGGTCCAGACATCATGACCGCGCAAAGCGCCCGCCTCGATCAATCTTTCCACGAAGGCGCCGCCGTAGAGGCTCGGCATGGCCAGGACCACGCCGCGTGGGTCGCCGTCGGCCCGTCGCACGCGTTTCGCGCGCACCTCGCCGTCCCAGGGTCGTGTCCCGCGGGTCCGCCGGGGCGGCGGGAGGATGCCCATGGTCTCAGCCAGAGCAGCCAACGTCGGCCGTTCCAAGAAGGCGCCCAGGTCCAGGGCGCGCCCGAAGGTGTCTTCCAGGGCAAGGTCGAGTTCGAGTAGCCGAAGGGAATCTCCCCCCAGGCCAAAGAAGTCGCTGTCGGGAGGCGTCTCGCTCACGTTCAACACGCCGCGCCACATCGATTCCAGGACGTCGAACGCGCTTCGCCCTCGCGCAATGGCGACCTCGGCGGGGCGTACCGCCCGCGCCGCCAAGGCGCCGTAGTCGATTTTTGCCCCCGGCAGTAACGGCAGGCTGGCGACGTTCTCGATGCGGCTCGGAATCATGGCTGGCGGCAACTGCACGGCCAGCGCCCGACGCAGTTCGTCCGGCGTCGTCGACGCGGCGGCGACGACGAAAGCCGCCAGCCGCGTGCCGCGCGCGTCCCGCAGGGCGACGACCGCCGCCGCGTCGCAGCCCGGCAAGGCGCGCAACCGGGCCTCGACCTCCAGCAGCGACACGCGGTTGCCGTTGATCTTCACCAACCGGTCCTTGCGTCCCAACATGACCAGAGCGCCGTCCGGCAAGGGTCGGACGATGTCGCCGGTGGCGTAAAGCCGCAGGCCGTCGTCCGTCGCATCGGGCGTGAAACGCGAGCTATCCAGCCCGTCGCGCGTCCAGTCGCCGAGCGCCTGATAAGGCGAGCGGATGACCAGTTCGCCCTCTTCTTCCCCCAGCGACGGTGCGCCCGCGTCCGTGAGCAACGTGAACTGGGCAAGCGGATAGATCTGGCCGATCGGCGCGATTCCCTCGGGCGGCAGCGCTCGCCCGCTATCGGTCCATGCGAAGAGGGCGCTCTCGGTGCTGCCATAGATGTTTTGGATTCGACATTCCGGTGACAGGATCGATCGCGCCAGCTCCAGGTCGCTCGCCAGAAGCGGCTCGCCCGAGAAGCGTACGCCCCGAAGCCCCTTCATGGCGTCCGCGGCGGCGGGATGGGCCGCCGCCACCCGGAATAGCGACGGGGTGAAGCGGACATGGCCGACTCGGCGCCTCGCCAGGGTGTCGAAAAGGGCGCCCAGGCCCCCGGCGCGCACGTCGGTGATGCACAGGGCGCTTCCGGCCAGCAGGAACACCATGGCGTGGTGGAGAAAGCCGTAATTGCCGTGAGAGCCCGCGATCAGAACGGTTTCCCCGGCCCCGATCCCCATGACGCCAACCGATGCGCACGCCTTGGCGAACAGCGTTTGCGCGCTGTAGGCGATGAGTTTGGGATCGCCCGTGGACCCGGACGTCGGGAAGATCAAGGCCGCCGCCGCCGGAGCCAGACCGCCGCTGAGCGGCAATTCGCCCGTGTCGCCCCTAGGGACCACGCGCGCGCGCGGCGCGATCGTGTCTCTAACCAGGCTTGCGGTCTTTTCGTCCACAAGAAGGACGGCCGCGCCGGCGAGCTCGATGAGCATCGTCAGCCGCTCGGCGGGCGTCGTTGTCTCCAGCAACAGCAGAGGCCGGCCGGCGGCGGCGCAAGCGAACCAGGCGGCCACGGCGTCCACGCCGGCCGACAGAAGCACCGCGACCGGCCCCTCAGCGGCGTCGACGGCGCGTAGGCGCTCGGCCATCCCTCCTGCCAGGCCGGCTAACTCGGCGAAGGTAATTTCGCGATCGCCATCCAGCACGGCAATCTCGCGCGGTCGCCGCGTCGCAAGGTCGGCGAGGGCGGCGTGGAGGCTTCGGTCGATTTCGGCCAGGTCCGGCGCCGGGAAGGTCGAAGTGCGCCAGGGTCTGGCACCGCGCGCGGCGGACGCCGTCATGCGCAGACGCTCGGCCAGTCGGTGTCCTGATCGAGGGCGTCCGCCACGATGCGCGCCAGGACCGGGTCGGACAGCGGCGCGTCGCGGACTTGGTTCAGGCCAGGGGTCAGGGTGGTGATCAGGCTTGGCGTCACTTGACCGTTCGAGACGCGAAAGCCGATCGCTCCGTTTTGCACGCGAATGGCACCGCCTGGAAACGGCCGAAACGAGAGGCAGGCCGGGTGGGCGACCTGACGGCAGATCACGCCCGACGCCGCTTCGGCGATAGCCCCGATCTGGCGACCCCACACGGTCTCCGCGTGCTGATAGCGAGCCAACCGTCGACGGGCCTCCCGGGGTGAGCAATCGCGACCCAGGAACCGCTGGACCATCGGGTCCGCGATCGGTTCAGGCCCGGGTCCGTCTGCGCGGTCGGTCGGCGGCGGCGGCGCGAAGGGTCCGAGCTCGGATTGAACCAGCAGCCGCACGACGCCGCCCGCCCCGAGGCGGTCGATCATGCCGCGCAGTCGACCTACGTAGCGCTCGGTTAAGCGATACGGAATGTCGTTGGCGTACATGGCCACGCCGTCGTTGATCACGATGGTGAAAACCACGCCCGGCGGATACGCCTCCATGACCCGGCTACGCAGGCGCGCCACCTGATAGATCAGCAACAGCTCGGTCACGTCCGGAGCGAACTGCAGGCGGTTGGGGCCTGGGAAGGGCCTGGCCCGATATCCGCCGTGGTAGAGAAAGTAAATTTGTATGGGCTCGCCCGCCTTGACCGCCCGGCGCACCGATGCGCTCGCCGCTGTCAGCAGGGGGCGCACGCGCCCGCGCGATTGATAGTTGAACTCCGACGCCCCCAACCGATGGACGATCTGGTCGACGACCAGGTCGACCCCGGTCTCGTCGATGGCCCGCGTAAAACCGGGCTTGGCGCCGAAGGCCTCAACGATGGAGTCCAGGCAGTTTGCGAGGTAGTTCTCGACGAGCTTTACGGCTTGGTCGCCGCACCCGCGCGCCGCGCCGCGCTGCGCCGGCCGGAAGAGAATCGCCTCCTGGCCCGGCGCCGGAGTGATGGACATAGCTCGGTTTCTCCCCCATCTATCTACCCCCGAGCGAGAGGGCACAGGGGTAGGTAGATTGAAACGCAGACCACCAGTTTCTCAAGTCCCTACGGTGCTTTAGCCCATATGGAAGAGTCGCGAACGGGTCAAGCGGGGGTGGTCGCCCGCTGCCGATGGCGCTGCGAGTGCCGGTGCGGCTCCGGTCCCTTTGCGAGGCCATGTCGTTGTCCTATGCCAAGGCGTGGCGGCGCGTGGCCCTCATGAAGCTGTTTGGATTTGTAGAGGAGAGCAAGGGGGGGGTGATCGCCAGTCAATGTTACAACTGATAGGCCTGTGCCTTGAGGTTCGGGATATCGTAGAGGCCGTCGAACTCCGGGTCGCGGAATATGACCGTGCGCCGGCTCGCCGAATAGGCCGCGACGTCGAGGCGGCCGAACATGCGGCCGTCTTTGAACCGGACTGGCTCGTCGAAGACCACGGTCTGGCCGGGCCGGGCTTTGGCAGCAAAGCTCTTTGGCGGTCGGCGTCTGCCGCGCCGCGGATCTTGCGGCGCCCGAATCTCGACCACGCCGAACGTCGGCCAGCCAGCCTTGGGCGATCGCGCGTGCCTGTTCGGCGGTGATCTTGCCAAACTGACCGACGGCCGGTTTACGGCATTTATCGTTGGCGGCGGTGTTGGCGACCATAAACGTCTTTCAGCCCGTCGGCATAACTTTCAGCAAAAAACCCGGGACCGAGGTGTCACGGATTTCGTAAACGTGGTTCGCGGGCAGCGTGGCGGCCGCAATGGTTTTGGTGAGCTTGATTTTCGGCACTTGAAGCCTCCTTTTCGGGCCTAATTGAAGTGCCAAATAGGCGCACCTGGAAATCAAACCCTGGCGTGTGGATGGCGGTTATCGTTTACCGGAAATAAGAAATATTGCTATGAATATAAGATTGTTGCCGTGCAAGCGGCGACAGATGCTGTAGCGCTACGTCTACATTCTCAAAAACCTCGACGACGCGGAAGGCTTCTACGTCGGCGTCACGAGCGATCTCCGCCCCCAGCTGAAGAAGCACAATGCTGGCGAGGTGCCGCACACTTCGAAATTCGCGCTATGGCGCGTCAAGACCCATGTCGCCTTCTCGGACGACGCTCAGGCCGCTAGCTTCGAGCGATATCTGAAATCGGGATCGGGCCGGGCGTTCGCGAGGAAGCGCCTTTAGTCCAGAAATAGGATTGAGGTTGCCACGACGGGTGACCACCCCTTGACGCCACGCTCCCCGCTCCCGCAACCTGTGAGCAAGGATCGTCGGCCCAACGCAGGCGGGGTCCAAGGGAGCCGCGCCAGCCATGATCAGAACGCCGATTTCGGCCGACTCGCACATCACCGAGCCGCCCAACTGCTATATCGACTATATCGAACCGTCGTTCCGTGATCGCGCGCCGGTGATGAAGACCCTGCCTAGCGTGGGCTCGGCTTTCATCATCGACGGCGTCGGCGCCCAGATCATCTACCCCACCGTCGGCATGCTGCTGTGCAATCACAAGGACTTCGACTATAAGAAGGCCTGTTTCGAGGCCTACAACCGCTGGTTGTCGGACTACTGCTCCGAGGCGCCGGATCGGCTGCATGGCATGGCTCAGGTTTCCATGCGCACCCCCGAGGGCGGCGTCGCCGAACTCAAGGCCGTCAAGGCCATGGGCTTCAAGGGCGTCATGATGCCGGGCGATCCGGCCGTCGAAGACTATGACAGCAAGCTCTACGACCCGGTGTGGGCGACGGCGGTGGAGTTGGGCCTGCCACTCAGTTTTCACATCCTCACTACCCGATCGGGGCCGCTGTCCCGGGCCACACGGGGGCCGAGAATCAACAGTTTCATGTCGATCATCCGTGGCTGCCAAGACATCCTGGGCACGCTGATCTTCGGCGGCGTGTTTGACCGCCATCCGGGACTGAAGGTGGTGTGTGTCGAAGCCGATGCTGGGTGGGCGCCGCACTACATGTATCGGATGGACCATGCCTATAATCGCCATCGCTACTGGATGAAGGCCCCGCCGCTGCAGCGCCTGCCCAGCGAGTATTTCTCCGAGCATATCTATGTGACCTTCCAGGACGACTGGGTGGCGTTCAAGACCAAGGACCTGTGCAACGTGCGCCGTCTGATGTGGGCCAGCGACTTCCCGCACTCTGATTCCACCTGGCCGCATTCCCAGGCCATGCTCGACGATCACACCAAGGACCTGACAGAGCAGGAGCGCAACTGGATCTGCCACGACAACGTGGCCCAACTCTATGGCCTCAACGGATGAGTGAAGTTTGGAGCGGCGGGCGCCACCTTGAGGCGGCCGAAGTGCATGTGCGCATCGCCCGCGTGGCGGCCGGCCTGGAAAGCCTGGGGGTCGGCGCTGGGGATGGCGTGGCGATCTTTCTGCGCAACGATTTTCCGTTCTTCGAGGCCAGCGGCGCAGCCGGTGTTCTGGGCGCCTATGCGGTGGCGGTCAACTGGCACTACACGATCGAGGACGCGCGCTATCTGTTCGAGGATTCTGGGGCCAAGGTCGTGGTCGTCCACGCCGATCTTCTGGCGCCGGTGCGGTCGGCGATCCCGCCTGGCGTGCGGGTGCTGGTGGTTGCCGTTCCCCCCGAAATTCAGGCCGCCTACGATCTGCCGGACGAGATCTGCCGCGTGCCGGACGGCATGACCGACTACAATCTCTGGCGCGACGGCTTCGCGCCCCGCACGGCGCCGCCGCTGCCCGCGCCCAGCGCGATCATCTACACCTCCGGGACCACGGGCCGGCCCAAGGGCGTCAAGCGCGCGGCCCTGCCTGAGGATCAGGCGGCGGCGGTGGGGCGCATGCTGGCCCAGTCCTACGGTTTTACCGACTATCTTGACCCGGCGAGCGGCAAGTCGACGTCGGAGATCGTCACCGCCGTGGCGGGGCCGATCTATCATTCCGCCCCCAACGCCCACGCCAATTTCGCGTTTCGAAACGGCGCCAATGTGATCCTCACCCCGCGCTTCGACGCCGAGGATCTGCTGCGGCTGATTCAGTCGCGGCGGATCACCCACCTGAACATGGTACCGATCATGTTCAACCGGCTGCTCAAGCTGCCCAAGGAGGTCCGCGACCGGTACGACGTCTCGTCGCTGCGGTTCGTCGCCCACGCCGCCGCGCCGGTCTCGCCGCCGATCAAGCGGGCGATGATCGAATGGTGGGGACCGGTGATCAACGAATATTATGGCTCGACCGAGATGGGCAACGTCACCTTCTGCACCGCTGAGGAATGGCTGGCCCACCCGGGAACGGTCGGTCGCCTGATGCCGGACGCAATGGTGCGGGTGGTGGACGCGGAGGGTAACGACGCGCCGGCCGGAACCCCCGGTGAGGTGATCGGCCGCCAGCCAGGCATGGGCGATTTCACCTATCAGAATGACCCGGCCAAGCGGCGGGCGATGGAGAAGCAGGGCCTGATCACCCCCGGCGACATCGGCTATTTCGACAAGGACGGCTTTCTCTATCTGTGCGACCGAGCCAACGACATGATCATCTCCGGCGGGGTGAACATCTATCCCGCCGAGATCGAGGCCGAACTTCATAAGATGCCCGAGGTGGCGGACTGCGCCGTGTTCGGTATTCCCGACGACGACTACGGCGAGGCGATCTGCGCGGTGGTGCAGCCGCAACCCGGAACCGCGCCCACCGAGGGGGGCGTGAAGGCCTATCTTCGCCAGCACGTCGCAGGCTACAAAGTGCCTAAGCGGGTCGAATTCGCCGCCGATTTGCCGCGTGAGGATTCGGGCAAGATCTTCAAGCGCAAGCTGCGGACCCCTTACTGGGAAGGGACCGGCCGCTCGATCTGAGCGGAACACCCAAGCGTTAACCGCCCTTGACCCACAGGCAGCCGCGCGCCGAGCGCGTCCACGACCGTGCGGGGAGGGTGGGCCAGGATGATCGTGGCGCTGCCGATCAGGCCGGCGGGCAGGTTGTTCATCAAGTTGGAGACGATGCCGCCGTCACGGCGCCGACCAGGGTCGCCGACGTGGATGTCACGGGGTTCGAGCGCCCATCACGTCTCCGACACGCCGGGCGCCTAGACCAGCAACCTCGCCCGGATCGCCTGCCGCATATCGTCCGTCAGCCCCGCCACCTTGGCCAGATAGGTGTCGGTGTCGCCGTGCTGTTCGGCGATCGCGGCGAAGGCGGCGTCCAGCCAGGCCGGTTCGACCGACAGCATGGCCCGCAGCAGGTCGGGGGAAGGTGTCCGGCCTTGGGTCTCCTCGAATTGCGCGGTCATCTCGGCCATCCGTGTGTCGGCGCGGTTGTGGCGGTTGGTGGCCAGATAGTCCTCCCGGATGTCTTCGGGCGACGCGCCCAGCACGTGCAGCGTCAGGGCGCAGATAAAACCGGTGCGGTCCTTGCCTGCGTGGCAATTGACCAGAATGGGCCGGTCCAGCTCGGCCAGCAGGGCGAAATACTCACGATAGACCGCCACATAGAACGGATCGAACGGATAGTAGCGATAGCCAACGATCATCTGCTCGCTGACGCGGGCCGGGGTGGCGTCCGGTTCGGACAAGAAAGTCAGGTGCGGGGCGACCAGCTGGCCGGTCGGGCCAAGATGTTCGATCAGCTTCGCGCCCGGCGTCTCGGGCCGCCGGGCCGGATCTCGGGCTCGTTCCGGCGGGCGGCGAAGATCGACGAAAAGGCCAAAGCCCAGGTCCGCCAGCCGCTCCAGATCGGTGTCGGTCGCCGCCGCGTGGTGGCCCGACCGGAACAGCCGACCCTGACGAATCCGCCGCCCGTCGGCGCCTGGCCCTCCGCCGAAGTCGCGGAAGTTCACCACGCCTTCCAGGTCGATCGCGTTCATGTCTTTCCGCTCCTGGCTCTATGGCCGCTAGAAGCATGGCGCTCGCCTCCGCGTCCAGCCCGGCCGCCTCCGCCGCGGCTCTACCCACAACCCGAGTCTGCCGCGGCTATCACACCGCAAGACCTGATCGCGCAGAGTCTTCGGCGCTGCCTGGTGTGACGAGTGAACCGGAACGAAGCGGGCCGCGTATACCTCACAAGCTCATCATCAAAGCCCACGTTGGTGTTGGGTCAGGGTCGAGGGCGTAGAGTATTCCTCGACCCGCCTGCGGTGGGCAAACGACAGTGGACCGCTAAGCCGCGATTTGGGCGAACCTTTTGCCAAGGATCGCGTCGGCCTGGGCCATGATATTGTGGACCAGGTCGGCGCATGTCGGAATGTCGTGGATCAGCGCCTGGCTTTGACCGCTGGACCAGATGCCGCCGTCAAGATCGCCTTCCTGAAGAACATTCGCCCTGCCGCGGACGCCGGCCATCAACTCGCGCACATCGGCGAAGGTCTTGGTGGGATCGCGCTGGATCTCGGCCACCTGTTCGGCGATCGCATTGCGCGCGACGCGGGCGGTGTTGCGCAGGCTGCGACCGACCAGCACCGTGTCGCGCTCGGTATTCTCGACGATCTTGCGTTTGACGTTTTCATGGATCCTGGCTTCGATCGTGGCGCAGAAACGCGTGCCCATGTTGACACCGTCGGCGCCGAGCGCCAAAGCGGCGATCAGGCTGCGGCCGTCGGCCATGCCACCTGACGCGATCACCGGCACGTCGATCGCATCGACCGTGGCCGGCAGCAGAACGATCAGCCCGATATCGTCCTCGCCCGGGTGGCCGGCGCATTCGAAGCCGTCGATGCTGATCACGTCCACGCCGTGCTTCACCGCCGAAACCGAGTGGCGCACCGAGGTGCATTTGTGGATCACCTTGACACCGAATTCCTTGAACCGGGGCAGGTGATCGGTGGGCGCGCGGCCGGCCGTCTCGACGATCTTGATCCCCGAATGGATAATCGCCTCGCGATATTCGTCATAGGGAATGGGATTGATCGACGGCAGCAGCGTCAGGTTCACGCCGAACGGCTTGTCGGTCAGGCTCTTGGTCTTCTCGATTTCGTCCAGCAGTTCGGCGCCTGACTTGAACATGTGGGCGGTAATGAAGCCCAGCGCGCCGGCGTTGGCGACCGCGGCCACCAGTTCGCCGTATCCGACGCCGGTCATGCCTCCCATGACGAGGGGCGTCTCGACGCCGAACATTTCAGTGATGCGAGTCTTCATGGCCGCATTTTTCCCCTGGCTGTTTCCTGGTTCGACCAGATAGGGCAGGCCGCCCGCCGCGTCCAGAATGTCATAGGGTAAGCGTTGTCGAATGCACGGCCCCCGGCCGAAGACCAAAGGCGAGTGGGGAACGGTGCTCGACGCTGTAAAATCCATCCGATCTTCGCCATCGTCCGAACCGCGCCGACAGCCGGCCTCCCGGGGGGCTTCCACGCCCCCGGGACAGCCGGGTAATAGAGCCGTCATGAGCGAAGCCCACAGCCTTTCCATCCCCCTCACACCCGTCGCGCCTGGCCGGTGGACCACCTTCGCCGCGACCGAGTGGAGTAACCCTGGCGGCGCCCTTTGGGGCGGCTATGCGATAGGGCTTTGCATCCGCGTGCTGGAGGCCGAGCCGGACGCGGTCGGCGAGCCCCTGTCATTGACCCTGACCTATGCCGCCGGTCTGCGTTCGGGCGCCCTCGACATCCGCACGCGACGGTTACGGCAAGGCGGTTCGATCGGTGTGTGGGAGATTGAACTGCTGCCGGCGGGATCGGACCAGGTTGGGGTGCATGGCGTCGTGACCATGGCGCGTCGGCCGAAGACCCCGGATTTCGCCTTCGCCAGTATGCCGACCGCCCCGGATCCCGAGAGCCTGCCGAGCCCGGAAATGGCCGGCGTCCAGACGCACTACGGAGCTTCGGCCTTCGAGCGGCGCAGTCTGGAGGGGTTTCCGCCGAAGCCGTCCGGCAATTCGCGGTCGCTGGCCTGGGTGCGGTCCCGGCGAGGAAGGCTGGACAAGGCCTTGCTGGGCATGATCACCGACAATTCCGCGCCGCGAGCGATGTACGCGCTGGGGCCAGCGGTCATGACCACCACCCTGTCGCTCACGGCCTATCTGCACGCGACGGTGGAAGAGATCGCCGAGGTGGGCAACGACTTCATCCTGGTGGAGTGCGAAGGCCGGGTCGGTGGCGGCGGCGCCTCGGACGAACGCTCCAGCTATTGGCGTCGGGACGGCAAGTTGCTGGCCACCAGCGAACAGTTGGCGTGGTACCGCGAGGTGCGCCGCGACGCGCCGGAATAGCCCCGGGTTCAGCAAATCTACCCCCGCTCCGGCCGCCCGGTGCAATTCCACGCGCCTACAGCAGCCCAACGCACCACGCTACATCACCGCCAATGGCGCGACCATCACGCCCGGGCGTCGGCGCGAAGTTCTCCGGGACCCTAAAGCGTGATAGGCGCCGTTCAGAGTGACCGGGAGTATCGTGTGAAACCCATAGTCGTGTCGACGTTCGCGCTCTGTCTGATCGCGCCCCTGGCCTCTGCCCAGGTTCCGGGCGCGTCCAGCCAACCTGGACCGATCATCCAGCAGAACGCCCGCGACGCCTTTCGCCGCGAGGATCAGGTCGATTCCCTGCTGCGGCTTCAGCGGGAGGCCTACCTGACCGCCAAGAGCACCTATGATCACGGCAATTTCACCCTGGCGCGGCGGCTGTTCCAGACCATCGCCGAGGGCGCGTCGCCGCCCTCGCAATATCTGATGGGCGTGATGTGGGCCAAGGGCCAGGGCGGCCCGCGCGATGACGTCCAGGCGGCCGGATGGTTTCGCAGGGCGGCCGACAAGGGCTTCGCCCAGGCTCAGTTCAATCTGGCGATGGCCTATCTGGCCGGCCACGGCGTCACCGCCGATGATCAACAGGGCGCGAAGTGGCTTCGCCGCGCCGCCGACCAGGGCTTGGCGCCGGCCCAGTTCAACCTGGCTGTGCTCTACGAGAACGGCCAGGGCGTGCCGCCGGATGCCGACCGGGCCGCCGCCTGGTATCGCAAGGCAGCCGCCGGGGGGGTGAAATAGTGACGCCGTTCAAACGCCTCATGCTGAAAATCCGTCTCATCGCCCTGAGCGCCATGGCCATCGCCTCCGCGTGCGGTCGCGTCGCCGCCGCCGACGCCGGCCAGGTCCGCATCGGCCATCCGTGGGTGAGGGCGACCCCCAACGCCGCGCCCACCGCGGCCGGCTACCTCACGGTAACCAACACCGGCCACACCGCCGATCGACTGCTGGGCGGGACCACGCCCGACGCCAGGGCCATCGAGCCGCACGCCATGTCCATGACCGGCGGGATCATGCGCATGCGCCTGCTGCCGGCCGGTTTCGCGATCGCGCCGGGCGCGACTCTGACCCTGTCGCCGATGGGGGACCATCTGATGCTGATCGGTCCCATACGCCGCTTCAAGCCTGGCGACCGGATCCCCGCCACCCTGCGCTTCGCCCACGCCGGCGCGGTCAAGGTGGAGTTCGTCGTTCAGGCCGACTCCCCCCGCTAGAACGCGTAGCCCACCTGGATCTTGAAGAACGCCGGGGCGACCAGCTGCCCGGCCGTGTCGTCCATGCCGAGGCTCGTGGCGCTGTTGACGTGCTGATAGATCGGCAGGGCGATATCGGCGCTTATCCGATACCGGCCCGCGCGAACCTCGACGCCCGGCGAGATCAGCAGCCGCTCATAGCCCGAGTTGGAGGAGTCGGAATTCACGCCGGTGTCGTGGTTGCGATAGGTGTTGATCAGCTGAAGCATCGGCGCGATCCGCGACAGACCGCCGAACGCGCCCAGGTCATAGGTCAGTCCCAGGGCGCTGTTGAACTCGTTACCCGGCCGATAGCCGTCCCGTTCGGCCACCGCCACCTGATAGCGGGCGCGGGCGAACCAGGCGAGCTTGCCGTCGGC
>JAYTXV010000375.1:0-2688 GCA_043742805.1 Caulobacteraceae bacterium
GGACTGATCGGTGAGCGTCGGATCGCGCTCGTCGATCACCGAGGCGTCCATCCAGTCCGTCAGCACGTCGGGGCGGCCTTTGTGGGCGTTAAGTGAAATATACAGGTCGGCTCTAGGCAGGTTGGCCAGGACGTCGCCGCCGGGACCGCTTAGGCCCCCCGCCAAGGTCGGCGCTATCGCCTCGGCCTGATAAGCCCCCATAAGCGACCCGCCGCCGCTGTTGCCCAGAATCACCACCGTATCGACGCCGGCTTCCTCGCGAAGCCAGCGCATCCCCACGCCGATGTCGATCAGGGCGTGTTCGAGGATGAACTGATCCTCCGCGCCCCTACAGCGGGTGTTCCACCCCAGGAAACCGAAGCCCTGACGCGCGAAACAGGGCGCGATATAGTGCTCGGTGAAATCGACGTTGTAGTGGGTGGCGATCAACGCCACCTTCGGGCGCTTGCCGGTCGGACGGTGGTAGAGTCCCTGGCACGGGTGGCCGCCGGCCTGGATTCTCGGCGCAGTGGGCGAAACCCGACCGATGAACTCCACATCGACGCCTTGCATTGGACCGGGTCCCACACTCAGTCGACCGGTATGAAGATCGAATGGCGCAACTGGCCGGAAACCGCCTTGGAAAGGTGACCCTTCCCCGTGGTGTCCTCGACGAACAGCACCTCGCCGGCCCCGATCGTCCGCGTCTCTCCATCGCTGACGGTGATCGTGACCCCGGCGTCCAGGTTGACGATGTATTGGCGACGAGGCGCCGGATGCCAGTCGAGGTCATAGTCGCCCGAGGTCTCCCGAAAGATGATGCCGGTGGCGGGTTGGCGGTCGGCCATCTTTCCGCCCGGACCCTCATGGGTCCAGACCACCTCGACGTCGCGAAAATGGGTCTCGCCGGTGTCGTCGACATAGAGGTTGTGAATGCGCATGAACTCGGCCCTCCCTGGTTTGGCAAAATCATAGCCCGGCGCGACGCCGCGCGCATCAACTCAAGAGCCTGATCGACTGACCTAAGGACAGACTTGCCAGGATGCTAAAACACAACAACAGATGAGATCGGAAAGAGGGAGCCCCGGACAGATGAACGACCGTATCACCGTGACCATCGAAGGCGGTGTCGCCGATGTGCGGCTCGTCCGCGTCGACAAGATGAACGCTCTCGACGATGCAATGTTTGAGGCCCTGGTGCAAACCGGCGAGCGCCTCAAGGCCGAACCCGGCCTGCGAGCCGTGGTGCTGTCCGGCGAAGGCCGCGCCTTTTGCGCGGGATTGGACATGGGCAATTTTGGCCGCATGGCCGAAGGACCGCGCGCCGCCCCGCCCGGCGGGGCGGGCTTTACCGATCGTAGCCACGGGATCGCCAACCGGGCGCAATATGCGGTCTGGGTGTGGCGAGAGATTCCGGTGCCGGTGATCGCGGCGGTGCACGGCGTGGCCTTCGGCGGGGGCTTCCAACTGGCGCTCGGGGCCGACATGCGGTTTGTCGCGCCCGACACGCGAATGGCGGTGCTGGAAATCAAATGGGGTCTCGTGCCCGACATGGGCGGCACCATGCTGATGCGCCACCTGGCGCGCGAAGACGTCGTGCGTGAGTTGACTTACACCGGTCGGATTTTCTCCGGCGAGGAAGCCCTGGCCATGGGCTTCGCCACACGCGTCTGCGCCGATCCGAGGGCCGAGGCTCTAGCCGTCGCTCATGAAATCGCCGGCAAGAACCCCCATGCGGTGCGGGCGTCGAAGCGTCTGCTGAACGCGGCGGCGGTCACCGACCAAAGGTCCGGATTGATTGAGGAAACGGTCGAACAGATCGCTCTGATCGGCAGCCCCAATCAGGTGGAGGCTGTGATGGCCAATATGCAAAAGCGCGAGCCGGCGTTTACGGACTGAGCGGCGCGTCGCCGGATCGCTCGTTCGCCAGGATTGCCGACGTATAGGTTTCTATCACCAGACTGAACGGCACGCCCTCTCCGGTTCGGAGTATGGCGGTGTGGCGCAGGAGGTATTTCGGCATCGGCGGGGCTCCGGCAGGCCCCGTGGCGCGTGCAGCCGGCTTTACCAGCCAGTTCACCGAAACCGATTCGCGGCGAAAGGTCAGAGCCGCCACCGCCAGCCCGAACGGGGTGTCCGTCTCATCGAGGCGCCTGTTCATCTCGGCGCTCAGAAGCGAAGGCCGATACCAGTTGTCGGCCTCGGACAGGACATGCGCGCCACAGACCAGTTGGACATGACGATATCGCAGGCGCTCCCGCGGGCCAGCCCCAAGACGCCCGCGGGTCATCGTGGAGGCAGGCCTTTCGGCATTATCAAGTCGCACCGCGCGAATGATCGGAGGCTTCGCCAAACCACGATCGGCGCACCATTGGCGTAGTATTTCGGAGGCGCTGTCGGCGCTGTCCAGGCGCGCCTCAAAGCGGGTGACCGTAGCGAAATCCGCCTGGCTGACGACGGTGGCAGGCTCGGCCGCCGTGGCCGCCGAGCCTGCCAGAATGACGGCCGGCAGGATGACTCCGCCCAGTCCAAGCGCGCTTTTCAGCGTCCACTGTTTGCGTTTTGACGACGAGCAAATTTTTAAACAAATTCGATCTATAGCGGTCAGGGACGAAAAATAGCCTTGAGGGTGAAACCCACGGGCATCGTCATGCCGGGTGTCCATAGCGCGTATCCCTGGGGAAAATCTGTGATCAAACTGGTCGGCTT
>JAYTXV010000376.1:0-4631 GCA_043742805.1 Caulobacteraceae bacterium
CTGCGGCTATGGCCTCGGCAATCTCGGGGTCTCCGACCGCCACGGCCACCGGACCGACACAGGCTTCCATCGCCTGGCGCCAGACGCGCACGATCATCGGCGTGCCGCCGATATCCGCCAGCGGCTTACCGGGCAGGCGCCGGGCGGCCATGCGAGCTGGAATCAGAACGATGGGGTTCATCAATACAAGGATCGAGGGGCGACGACGGACGCGCCGGTTGCACGTGCGCCGTTAGCGTGTAAGAGACCGCAACGCAACATAGGGCTGGTTTCGAGTGGTTTAGACGCTGGACGCCGGCTCAATTCCCAAGGACTTAAGGTTCCAGATGAGCGACCTCACCGGCAACAAGATTTTCGGCGCTGGGCTTGCCACGGCCCTGGTTATCGCGGGCCTCGCGATCATTACCCCGAAATTCCTCGAACATGCCCCGCCTGCCAAGCCGGGCGACCTGATCGCGGTTCCCGTCGAGGCCGCTGGCGGGGGCGAGGTGGCTGAAGTCGATACTCCGCCGGACTGGGGTAGCGTGCTTCCCGTCGCCGACATCGCCGCCGGCGAGGCCAAGACGGCGGTCTGCAGGTCCTGTCACATGTTCGACGCCGGAGGGACCAACAATATCGGTCCGGGTCTCTACGGCGTGGTCGGCCGTAAGCCCGGCAGCCACCCGGGCTTTTCATATTCTGCCGGCATGACCGCGTTCAGCGCCACGCAGCCGGTATGGACCTATCAGCAAATCTATAAATTTTTGCAGGGTCCTCAGGCCGATGTTGTCGGCACCAAAATGACCTACCAGGGGATGAAAGCGCGGCAGGATCGGATCAATGTGATCGCCTATCTACACAGCCTCGGCTCCAGCCTGCCGGTTCCCGCGCCCAATCCCAAGACCGCCGCACTTGCCGCCGCCGCGCCCGCCAAGGCGGGCTGATCTCGCTGTTGCTAGCCACCGTCGGCCGGGCTTGGGCGCTTCCGGTCGCCCTAATCGCCAGCTTCCTGACTTTCGGGGGAACGCCGGTCGCCTTGGCGGCTCCGGCGCCGGTGGTGCACATCCGTCGTCTCGCCGGGTTGCCGACGCCGTTGCCCCTTCCCTATGACCAAACCGCCGTCGCCCGCGACCAGGTCGCCCGGGCTCAGTCTCGGGCCCGCGCCAGCGGGAAACTGCTGCTGGTCGATCTTGGCGGCAATTGGTGCGCCGATTGCCGCCTGCTGGCGGCGGTGATGCAACTGCCGGAGGTGGCCGCCTTCGTCGACGCCCACTACGTGCTGGTGCTGGTGGATGTCGGCCGAATGGACCGCAATTTGGACATTCCGGCCCACTGGGGGGTGAAGCGGGTGGATGGCGTGCCCAGCTTGCTGGTGGTGGACTCCGGAGACCATCTGACCAACGCCGGCCACCAGGAAGCCCTGGCCGACGCCCGCTCCATGACCCCCCAGGCGCTTGCCGACTGGCTGGCCCACTGGACGCCGTAAGGTTATTTCCTTGACGGGCCAGAACTCCTGACCTGGCCCATGGTGGCCACGAAGCTTGCCACCATGTCGAGCAGCACCATCAGGGTAATCAGAAAAAACGTCGAGGTGGCGAAGGCCGGGGCCAGGAGCATGGCCGTCAGGCAGGCGACGAACAGCGCGATCGAAAGGGCGTGGTTGGCGATGATCATCCGCCGGTCGTTCATGCCCTTGAGCAGTTCGATGAAGGCGATGATCAGAGCGGCGGCCAGAAGCAGGTCGGCCGAACTGACCGGCCAGATTCCGCCTGAAGCGGTGTTGAAGCTGAACAGCGACTGGGTCAACCGTGCGTGGGCGTGCGTGGAATTGAGCCCGCCACCCAGGATCAGGGCCAGGACCGCATAGGCGGCCACGGGCAGAACGAGTAGGGGGACGGCCGCCAACATATCCTTACGGTTAGGCTCCTTCGCGCGGCGCGGGAAGCGTCGCTTCTTCGAAGCCGCCCTCGTCCCGCGCCCGGCTGTTCAGCCACACCACGCCGCTTAGATCGAAGAGGGCGACGCCCAGGCGACCGAGGTTGGTGTATTTGGAACGGCCGGCGCCCCTCGGCCTATGGCCCACCGCCTGGAAGGTCACCTCATAACCTTCGCGGATCATCAGGGCCGGCAGGTATCGATGCAGATGATCGAAATAGGGTAGCGCCAGAAAGGCCTGGCGCCGAAACGCCTTGAGGCCGCAGCCGGAATCCACCGCGCGGTCGTTCAACAGCCGTCGGCGCAGTGTGTTGGCCACGCCCGAGGCCCAGCGCTTGGCCAGGGAGTCACGCCGCACGCGCCGCTCGCCGCCGATCAGTCCCAGGCCCGGCGGCGCGGCCAGCAGAGCCCGAGCCAGACCAGGGGCGTCGGCGGGGTCGTTCTGGCCGTCCCCATCCAAGGTCACGATGATCGCCGCCCGGGCGGCGAGCACGCCGGTGCGGATGGCACGGCTCTGGCCGGCGTTGCGGCGGTGGGTGAGTATCCGGAGATGGGGAATCTCGGCCATCAGCCCGGCGAGGCGCTGGCCGGTGGAGTCGCGGCTGGCATCGTCGACAAACAGGATTTCGACCCGCCAGTCCCGAAACGCCGCGGCGATTTCCCGGACTAGCGCCTCGACCGCGCCCTCTTCGTCGAACACCGGTACGACGATCGAGATTTCGGGAGCCAAGTCCAGCGGTGCGAAAGAAGGTGCGATCATGCTTCGTCTTAGCCTAAAATTGATCCGTGAACGTCGCCCTGCAAAACAGGCGGGTTCGTGCTAGCAGACCTCATGGCGCCCGAGACCGTTTTCGACCGATGGGGCCGCGGATGGCGTGGTCCGTTGCTGGCCGCGCTGCTGGCGCTGATCGCAGGCCTTCCCGGGGTGATCGGCCTGCCGCCCCTCGATCGGGATGAATCGCGCTTCGCCGAAGCCACCGCCCAGATGTTGGAAACCGGCGACCTTGTCAGCCCGCGGTTCCAGGACACGCCGCGCTTCAAAAAACCGGTCGGAATCTACTGGCTCCAGGCCCTGGCCGTGAAGTCCGTCTCCCAGGTCGAGGACCGGGCTATCTGGGCTTATCGTATCCCCTCGCTGCTGGGCGCCATGCTGGCCGCCGCCGCCTGTGCCTGGGGCGCGGCTGCGTTCCTGTCGCCGGGTTCGGCGCTGTTGGCGGGATCGCTGCTGGGGTCGAGTTTCATGCTCTCAACGGAAGCCTCGATCGCTTCCACCGACGCGGTGCTCTGCGGGGCGATCACCCTGGCAATGGCGGCGTTGAGCCGCGTGTATCTGGCCGCGGATGGCGGCCCTCGCGCCGGGCGCCGGGTGAAGGCGGTGTTCTGGGCAGCGCTCGCTCTCTCGATCCTGGTCAAAGGACCGATTGGACCGATGGTGGTGGGCGTGGCCCTGATCTCGCTCTGCGTCTGGGACCGGCGGGTCTCATGGCTGGGTGGGCTTGGCTGGGGCTGGGGCTTTATCGGCTTGGCCGCCGCGCTTGGACCCTGGGCGCTGGCGATCACTGTGGCCACCGATGGCGCTTTCTGGGGCGCGGCGCTGGGCGGCGACTTGGCGCCCAAGCTGGCTGGCGGAGCCGAGGGGCACGGCGCGCCCCCGGGTTATTATCTGCTGCTTTCGCCTATCTTGCTGTTTCCGGCGACCCTGCTCCTGCCGGCCGGCCTGGGCGCGGCATGGCGGGCCCGGTCCGAGCCCGCCATGCGATTCGCCCTGTGCTGGCTCATACCCGGCTGGCTGGTATTCGAGGCGATTCCGACCAAGCTCATTCACTATACTTTGCCGCTGTATGGGGCTTTGACGTGGCTGATGGCCCGGTCTCTCCAGCCGGATGACACCGTCCCAGCGGTGGGTCGCACTTCCCGCGCGATCGGCGCTGGACTGACGCTGATCATTGCCGTGGCGTTCGCGGCGGCCGGACCGGCGGCCATGGCCAAGTTAGGCGATTTTTCGGCCCTCCCATGGGCGGTTCTGGCCGCGTTGCTGTTCCTGGCGGCCGGGGTGGCGGGCGCGCTGATGCTGTGGCGTGGCCAGCCGGCGCATGGGGCAGCGGCGGCCATGGGGCTTGCCGCTCTCGCCCACGGTGTGCTGGCCGGCGTCGTCGTCCCCGGTCTTCACCCCCTGTGGCTCTCCAGCGCCGCCGCTCGCGTGCTGACTGCCGCCGGGGCCTCGCCATGGCAAGGCGTTGTCCCCGGGCCGGTCACCGTGGCCGGCTATGCCGAGCCCAGCCTGGTTTTCCTGCTGGGCGCCGACACCGAACTCGGACACGCCGAGGAAGCCGCCGCCGCCCTGGCCGGGGACCGCCCGGCGATCGTCGAGGGACGGGAGGACGCAGCCTTCCAGGCCGCCCTGGTCCGCAACGGCGCCGCCGCCCGGCCTGCGGGGTCGGTGTCCGGACTCGACTATTCCAAGGGCCGTGCCGATATATTGCGCCTCTATCTACCACCACCCACCCCACGCAAAAGCCGAGGCCCATGAGCGAAGTCATCGAAATCGTCGAGATGGGCGCTCGGGATGGGCTGCAGAACGAAAAGGCCATCCTGGGGGTGGCTGATAAAGTTGACTTCATCCGCCGGCTGGAAGCCTGCGGCGCCCGCCGGATCGAGGCGGTGTCGTTCGTCAACGCCAAGCGCGTGCCCCAGATGGCCGGCGCCGAGGAAATCAT
>JAYTXV010000377.1:0-4187 GCA_043742805.1 Caulobacteraceae bacterium
AGGCGTTCACGCTTGCGGCCATAGCCTGGACGGCGCTCCACCGAAAATCCGGCCGCCTCCAGCGCCCGGCGCACGGCGCCCGCCACCGTATAGGTCGCCGCCCTGGCGCCCGGAGCCGAACGTTCGGCGACCAGAGCCATCACTTCGTCTCGCCAGATGTCGGGATTCAGGGCCGGGGCGAAGCCATCGAGGAACCAGGCGTCCGCCATACCGCTCCACTGTTGCAGGGCCTCGCCGGCCTCCATGACCGCCACATCCACGACGGCGCCCAACTCCGGCAGGTCGATCCGATGGAAGCCCCGCGCCTGTCCCGGCCAGCGGGCGGTGATCAGGCCCGAGATGGGGACGAGTTCCGGCCAGGCGCTCAAGGCCCGGGCGGCGTCGGTGGCGTCGAGGGGATTGGCCTCGATGGTGAAGACATGCAGCCGACTCCCAGCCTCGCGGGTTCGGCTCCACAGCTCAAGCAGGGCGGCGATATTCAGCCCGGTTCCGAAGCCCAGTTCGCCCACCACGAACCGCCGCCGCCCGGCCCAGGCGGCGGGCAGGCCGCAGCCGGCCAGGAACACCGTCCTCGATTCGGCCAGTCCGTCGTCGCGCGAAAAATAAACATCGCCATACAGGCGCGAGCGAGGTGCTCCGTCCTCCCAAACGACCGGGGACGGGACGACCGCGAATGGGTTGGGTTCCAGATCCGACATGACTCAGCATGAAAAGGGCCGCCCCCTTTCGGGAGCGGCCCTGACCTATAGGCCAATCGTTCGTGAGACGAACGGTCGGGCCAGGTTTAGGAAGCGGTGTTCGCGGCCGGGGCCATCGCGTTGTCGGCGGGAGCCATCGCGTTCTCCGGCGCCATGGCGTTCTCGGCCGGGGCTGCGGTGGTGGCGGTGTTGTCGGCGGTCGGTTCGGCAGGCTTGCTGCAAGCGGCGACGGACAGGGCAGCGACGGCGGCGCCGGCGACGAGGATTTTACGCATCAGGTCGGTGGTCATGATCAAGCTTTCCCATATTGTGAAGTTTGAAGCATAAAAATGGGCCGCTTGGATTAAGCGACCCATTTTGTAGAACGATCGGCAAGGAGACTCTGTCCCCCGACAGATCTTACGAAGCGGAGTTGGCGGCCGGGGCCATCGCGTTGTCGACCGGGGCCATGGCATTCTCGGCCGGGGCCATCGCGTTTGTGGTTTCGTTGATCGTGGTGTTGGAGGCATCGATGGGCGCGGCGGGCTTGGTGCAAGCGGCGACGGACAGGGCGGCGACGGCGGCGCCGGCGACGAGAACTTTACGCATCAGATCAGAGGTCATAGTCAGATTTCCTTGAGGTAATTCTGGAGACGCCAGGGGCAATGGAGGCACTGTTCGACAATGCGCCGCTGGCGCACTCCAAGGACTATGCGCTGTTTGTGTCTGAACGCAAGACAAGAGTTCACATCTGCGTGATCACTTTTTTTCCGCGACCGACGCTGATACCGCATTGTTCTTAACCGCAATGCGCAGTCGGGTCACCATATCCGTGGAAAGATAACCGTCAGGAGGCAAAGCCTGGGATTTTTGCCAGGCGCGCAGAGCTTGGCGCGTGGCCAAGCCGATCACACCGTCCGTCGTGCCCGGATTATAGCCCAGGGTGGTCAGGGCGCCCTGAGCGGCAAGCCGGTCGTCCAGCGAGAGCGGGATTTCATTGGGCCAAGGCTTTACCAGCCGCCTCCGGCCGGCGAAGCCGTCGGCCAGCAGGCCCACCGCGAGGGCGTAGGCCAGCGAATTGTTATATTTTCGAATCACGAAATGGTTGGGAAGAGCCAGGAAAGCCGGCCCCGCCGCTCCGGCCGGAAGCAAAAGCACACAGCTGGCCTGCGTGTCGGCCGCGCTCCAAGCGTGGCCGTCGGCCGTTATCGCGCCACGCCCCGCCCACCAATAGGGAACCTCCGCCGGTCCCTCGGCCAGACCGTAGTCGAAGCCCGGTGGCAGCAGAACTTCGCGCGCCCAGCTCTCGTTGCGCCGCCAGCCGTCGTGGCTGAGCAGATTGGCCGCCGAGGCCATGGCGTCGGCGGCGGAGCCCCAGATGTCGCGGCGGCCGTCCCCGTCCCCGTCGGCCGCGTAGGAGAGGTAGGTCGAGGGCAGCATCTGGGTCTGGCCCATGGCGCCGGCCCAGGAACCCCGCAGCCGCTCGCGCGGCGCGCCGCCGTCGGTGAGGATCCTCAGGACGGCCATCAGCTCTGTCTCCGCCCAGGCGCGCCGCCGTCCGACCGCGGCCAGGGTGGCCAGGCAGCGGATGATGTCCATATCGCCCATCTGGGAGCCGAACCGGGTCTCCATCGCCCAGATGGCGATCAGGATTTCCTTTGGCACGCCCCAGGTCAGTTCGATGGTCTCCAGGCTGGCGATCTGCTCGCCCTTCTGGCGCCCGATGGCGATCCGCGCATCGCTGACGGCACTCCTTACATATGCGCCTACCGGCCTGGCGAATTCCGGCTGTTTCGAATCCAGGGCCACCACCCGCGGATCGGGCGCGAGCCCCGAAAGAGCGCCGTCCAGCACCGGTCGCGACACTCCTGCCGCCAGAGCCCTGGCGTGGAAGCCGTTGAGCCAATCGATGAAATAGGGTTCCCCCGACGCCCCGAGCAGGTCCGACGGCCGCACCTCGGTATCGATCCGGATCGTGTCGGCCTGGCTGACGGCCGAACTGGCGAGGCCTGCAATGGCGAAGGCGAGAAAATTTCGACGGCGCATGGCTTGAGAGTAATCGCTCCCGACTCAGCCCGATAGGGCGCAATTGACTGTCGCTATGGACTGGCCAATTGACACGCTGGCCGCCTCTCCCTATACGACCGCGCTCCGCAATTGCCGCCCCTGGACGACGACCGCCATGAAAGTCAGAAGCTCGCTGAAGACGCTGAAGACGCGCCACCGCGACTGCAAACTCGTTCGTCGCAAGGGCCGTATGTATGTGATCAATAAGACCAATCCGCGCTTCAAGGCGCGCCAGGGTTAACTTCCCCGGGCGAGCCGCAGGAATTCCTGCCGCGTCCGCGCGTCGTCTCGGATAACTCCCGTCAAGTGACTTGTGATCAGGCTTGAGCCCGGCGTGTTGACGCCGCGCAGGGTCATGCAGCTGTGTTCGGCCTCGATCACAACTCCGACACCCTTGGGTTTCAACACCTGGTCGATGGCGCCGGCGATTTCCGCAGTGAGTTTTTCCTGTATCTGCAGCCGCCGCGCGAACCCCTGGACGACCCGCGCCAGTTTAGAGATTCCGACCACCCGATCGGTCGGCAGATATCCAACGTGGGCGTGACCAGTCACCGGTAGCATATGGTGTTCGCAAAAGCTGATCACCGGAATGTTGCGCAGCACCACCAGTTCGTCATAGCCGCCGACCTCTTCGAAGGTGCGCTCCATGTAAGCGCGCGGCTCGGTGTCGTAACCGGAGAACAGCTCGCGATACGATCGCGCCACCCTGGCCGGGGTCTCAAGCAGGCCCTCTCGATCGGGATCGTCTCCAGCCCATTCGATCAGGACGCGAACCGCGTCCTCGGCCTGGGACTGAGTAATCGTGCGACGGGTCATGGCGTCTCCGGGGCCCCTGGTTGCGAGAGTCTTCTGTGGACAAGGCCGCGCGGGCCATGACTCAAGGGTCGCTGGACTTTAAGGTCGCCTTCTCTCACTTTCAATTCAAGGATGGTTTCATGGCCGACGGCGCCGCGGGTCTCGACGCGATCACCACCTCCGCCCAGGGCAAGCTCAAGAGTCTGATCGAGCGGATCGAGCGCCTGGAGGAAGACAAGAAGGCGGTGTCCACCGACCTCAAGGAGGTCTATCTGGAAGCCAAGGGCGAGGGTTTCGACGTCAAGATCGTCCGTAAGGTCGTGCGCCTGCGCGCCCAGGACAAAGCCAAGCGCCAGGAAGAAGAAGCCTTGATCGACCTCTACATCTCGGCCATCGGAGGTCTGTGAAGAGAACGGCTCCCGATCCGCGCGTTCAGGCCCGTCGGGCCGCCTTGAACGCCCTCAGACGCGCCCGCCGGACGGCGGATCGCGCTGGGGTGGTTTTGTCTGAATGGGAAGGCGAGTTCCTCGGCTCGGTTGCCGAGCGTCTCGAGACCTACGGGCGAGCGTTCGGCGATCCCGAGAAGGGCGTGGCCGGGGCGGCGCTTTCGATCATGCAGACTGTCAAGCTCAAGGAAATCTCCAACAA
>JAYTXV010000378.1:0-3046 GCA_043742805.1 Caulobacteraceae bacterium
CGGCATGTTACCATCATTCTGTTTCGGCTCAACTTTACGGCGTTTTCGAGCAGGTTGATAAGCGCGCGGGTCAGAAGTCCGCGATCGATCAGGACGACATATTCGGTCTCGTCAGGCTCGAACTCGACCGTAACGCCGCCGGCCTGGGCAAGCGGCCAGACGGCGTCCTTGGCATCCAGGAGCGTGTGGTTAAGGTCTATCGGCTCCAACACATATTCGGCCGACTCGCCCTTGGCTAAGCGAACGAAGGCGTCGGCGAGATCAAGAGTGCGACCGGCCTGAAATTCGATGCGTTGGCGCATCACGGGGGGCGCGTCCCTGAAGTCCGGATGGTGCACAACGGCAAGGATCGCCGACAGTGGTGAACGCATGTCGTGGGAAAGCAACTGCAGCGCTTCCTCCCTCTGACGCATGGCCGACACCATTGGCGTGATATCGGCCAAGTGAATAATCCACCCGGTCGGTTGGTCGTCGGCGCTCAAGGTCGGGGTGAACCTTAGCTCATAGGCGCGCCCCGACTGATCGACGCCCGTGAGTGGCCGGGCGGACCCCACGGAGCGGATAACCTCCGAACGTTCCGGCGGAGGCCAGAAGGGGCGAGTGTCTCGCCCGTAGGCCGCGATCGAAGAGAGTATGGGCTCGATCGGATCATTCGGCGCCGCGGAGATACCGCTTCGGCTGGCAAAATCACTTGCGGCCTGGTTGATCGTAAGGATGCGACCGCCTCGGTCGACCACCAGGATCGGATCGGGGAAATTGGCGAGAATATCCGCCACGAACCGCCGCAGATCGGAGATTCGTTTTTTTGTCTCTTCAAGCAGGGCCATCTGCTGAAGCACGATATCTCCCCCCGCAGTCGACAGGCGCGACTGGGCCACGACGGCTACCCCAGCGCTACGTTCGAGCGAGCGCAACTCCCTTGCGAAATAGGCGCTCGCCGCGCTCAGGCGCCGCCAACCCCAATAGGGCAGAATAATCGCCAGATTGACCAAATACGATGCCGGTGGAATCCAGACGCCGAACGTCACCACGCCGAGAAGCGCTCCCGCTAGTGGGACGCCGCTCAGCGCCGCCGCGAGTATAAGGTTGTCGCGCGGACTCAGCCTTATGAGAGAGACCAGCAGGATCCAAAGGGGGCCGAGCGAGAGTGCGATGGTCACCCACGGTGGGGCCGGTGTGATCGCGCTACCGCTCAGCAGACTGTTGAGTATGTTGGCGTCAACCTCCACATCTGGCATGCCGGCGGCGGTCGATACGGGCGTGGCGTAGTTGTCGAGCAGGCCGGGGGCCGTGGGGCCAAACAGCACATATTTGTTTCGGAAGAAGCCAGGCGCTTCCTTTCCGTCCAGCACGTCGGTCGCCGGAATGGTCGTGAAAGTGCCTGGCGGGCCGGCATAGGGGATCAGCATCTCGCCGGACCCGCTTGGTGGCTTAGCCGGGTTTGGGCCGTGCCCCGTCAACCGCGCCATCTGAAGCACTAGTCTTGGCGTCGTCAGGTGGTTCACCGGACCGTCGAAAAGTAACGTGCGTCTGACAACTCCGTCCTGGTCGGCCACGGCGTCAACCGTTCCGATTCCTTTGGCGCCGGCGGCGATCCGCGGGCTTTGGCGCAGTAAATTGACGCCCTTTGGCGAGGCAACTTCCAGAGGCGACCCCAAATAGGTCTGGGCGCTCTTCATCGCGTCGTGGACCGCCTGATCGTCCGCTATGGTTGAAGGAAAAAGAAACAGAAAGTAGCACGCCAGAGCGCGCGGCGAATCCCGGGCGATATCGGCAATCAGCGCCGCTTCGGCGCGACGCGGCCACGGCCATTGGCCCACCCGCGTGAGGCTTGTCGGATCGACTGCCACGATTACGATATCGGGACGGGCCGGTTGATGCCGAAGCCGCACGGCGACATCATATAGCGCGTTGTCGAGCGGCTTCGTCCCGCCGCCGATGATTAGCGCTACAAGTAGCGCCGTCGAAAATATCGCCGTTGCGAACCACTCGATCCAGAGCCGTCTTCGACGAGCTTCGATCGATGCAGTGGTTACAGGACGAAACTTCTGGCTCGCCTGATCTTGTTTTATCTTAGACAGAGTCCAGGTCCGCTTTGCTGAAGCCCATTCTGGCCAGTTCGGCCCGGCCCAACCGGGCGCCGAAGACGGGTTTGCTCGTCAGCGACACTTAACGCCCTTCGTTCTCAAACTCACGCGTGGCGAGAACCTGCTCCGCGAAATGCCGATTACTAACGGGTATAGAGCCTTCAGGCGAATTTCCTAGACGCGGCACGCCGCCATCGTTCGAGACAACTCAGTTTTGAATGTAGACGAGGAGATTGCGGTCAATGGGTCAGCCGCGAGACGCCTCCGCTCATCGCCGCGTTCTGGAGGCCGGTCGGATGGCAATGGCGCCCATAGCTGCTTTTGGTGAATACTGGCAGTCGGGACGACCCGCCCATGAGCCGATCAAGACAGCGCGCGAGGAACACACCATGGCTCTCCCGGACTATTCCGATAATGACGCCCTCGGCCTCGCCGAATTGATCCGCAATGGCGAGATCACCGCCGTCGAACTCGTTGACGCCGCCATCGAGCGGATCGAGCGACACAATCCGGCGCTGAACGCGGTGGTTCACAAGGCCTATGACGAGGCGAGGGCGGTGGCCGCCGGGCCGTTGTTGGAGGGGGCGTTCACCGGTGTGCCGTTTCTGATCAAGGACCTGGGCGCCCAGGTGAAGGGCTGGCCGCGAACCTCGGGATCCAACTACGCGCAGGTGGCGGCCGACGACGGCGATAGCGAACTGATACGTCGCTATCGCGCCAGCGGCGTCGTGTTGTTGGGGAAGACCAACACTCCTGAGTTCGGTATTCCTGGGGTGACCAATTCCGAGCGGCTGGGTCCCAGCGGCAATCCCTGGAATCCCGAGCATATCTCCGGCGGCTCGTCTGGCGGAGCTGCCGCAGCGGTGGCGTCGGGAATGGTTCCCATGGCTCACGCCAGCGACGGTCTCGGCTCAATCCGCATTCCGGCCGCCAACTGCGGCCTGGTGGGCATGAAGGTC
>JAYTXV010000379.1:0-7339 GCA_043742805.1 Caulobacteraceae bacterium
TTGGCCGAACCGGCCGTCGGGGCTGCCATGCTGGAGCGCGGCATCGCCTACGCCCCGGATTTCGTGATCAACGGCGGCGGCATCATCAGCATCGCCTCCGAGATTCGCGCCCTCGGTCACGACGGCGCCTACGACCCCGCCTGGGTGGAAATGAAGCTGGCCGGGCTGATCCAGACCCTTGACGACGTGCTCGACCGCGGGATTCGCGAACACCGCCCGACCCAGGATATCGCCATCGAGATCGCCCAGGCCAGGATCGACGCGGCGCGCCCCTGACGAGGCGGCTGGGCCGTTCAGGCCAGGAACCCGGCCTCGGCGAAATCCAGCATGCGCTTGAGCAAGGTCTCCACGTCGCCCTCGCGGGTGGCGCCGTCCGACAGGACGTGCAGACGGTCGAACTCGGCGAAGCGATTGTTGTGGATCATGCCCAGCGTGAAGTGCAGCCGCCAATAGATCTCCTCGCTCGGCAGATCCGGGCGGGTGGCGATCAGGGCGTCGGCGAACCGGCGCAGATGGGAGACATCGGTGCGCAGCACCTCGCGCACCGCTTCTGTTCCCTCGCTGCGGGCGCGGATGATGAATTGCATGGCGATCCTATGAGCGTCGCCACGACCCGCCCAACGCATTGGCGGTTCGATCAGGGCGTTCAGAATCTCCCGCACCGGAGGGTTTCCACCGTGGCGGCTCGACGCCTCATGGAGCATCCGCGCCCGCTCGCGGCTGAGTTCGGTGGTTCGCCGCCGGAAAATCTCGAACAGCAGGGCGTCCTTCGAGCCAAAGTGATAATTGATACTGGCGAGGTTAACCCCGGCCTCGGCGGTGATGTCCCGCACCGACACATTGCGAAAACCATGAAGCGCGAACAGCCGCTCGGCCGCTGTAAGCACGGCGGCCTTGGTCGCGGCATCATTATTGGCCACGGGGGCAGGATCTTCCTGGGCGTGATCTGCCTGGGGCGGCTCTTTCTGGGGTGCTGCGGCAAGAGAATCGGTCATGGGGTGGATCGCGTTCGCAAGGACCGCACACTTTCGTCCCACGGCCGCCCCGGACGCAATTCATTTCAACATTGGATCATTCAGATCGAGGCCGGCGGTAAGGCGAAGTCACGCCGCAGCGATGGCCTTTTCAATGTCATGAGTTCCGTGGCCGGTAAGATCCTTGGCGATCTCGGCCATAAGCTTGGCTGACAGCGCCTTGTGGTAGTGTTTGCGCAATTCGCCCAGAGTGCGAGGTGCGGCGATAATGATAAGCTCGGCGATTTCGCCACTAAGCACCCGTCGGTTGAGCAAGTCGGCGACGCCCGCCGCAAACCCCTCTCCAGCGCCGTGTTTGTCGTCCGGATCGTCCGAGCCGCTCCCTTCGTCGCCTACCTTGGCGACCGGGAGCGCATCAAGCGTGGGATTGGCTTCGTCGCCGCTGTTGCGAAACAGGTGAAGTATGTGACCATCCGCAACGGCCACCGTCGCGCCTCTGGGAAGCTGCACCAACAATCTCCTTCGTCCAAACAAACAGAGCCCTCGACCGGCTCCCGTCAGAAACGCGGTCGGACGACTTTGGTTACCAAGTCCGCGAGGATCAGGCCGCGATGCCGAGGGCCTTCGTGACGATCTGGGCGAGCGCGATCACGCCCGCGCCCCCCAGTGGGAGCGGATCACATATCTTATTGACGTGAGGGCCTGGAAGCGGTCGCGTGGGGCCAGCATCAAGGAGCAGTCATGACAGATCTGAAGCGCAATGGCGGTGGCAAGGACGTCGCCGTCGTGATCGGGGCCACGTCGAAATGGCAGGCCGACGGTCGCAACACCCTGCTGGCGCATGGAGCGGCTGTCGATGACAGCGCCCTGCCGGTCAGCGCCCGCTGGGGCGTCGGCGGCGCGATCGCCCAGAAGTTCGCTCGGGAGGGCTTCTTCGTCGTTCTGACCACCCGCTCGCGCGAGAACGCCGCTGGCCTGGCCAAGGCCATTGGCGAGGCCGGCGGAGACGGCATGATCGTCGAACTGGACCTGGCCTCACAGGCGTCGGTCGCCGCGGCGTTCGCCCGGATCAGGCGGGAGGCGGGCGACCCGGCGGTCGTCGTCTACAACGCCGGCTATCTGGAGGGCCGGGCGCTGCCGCGTGAGCAGGAGCTGCTGGAATTCTTTCCCGTGGACCAGTTCGAGACCGCCTTGAACATCGCCTGCCGGGGTCCTTTCCTGGTGGCCAAAGAGGTGCTGCCCGCGATGCGCGCCAAGGGCCGCGGCTCGTTCTTCTTCTCCAACAACGCCCACTCGCTCAGGGGCCGAAAGCGTCACACCGGCGGCTCCCTCTATTATCCGCGGGTGATGATGCGGGCGCTCGCCCAGGCGCTGACCGAGGAATACTCTGAGCACGGCGTTCACGTGGCCAATGTGGTCATCGACGGCCTGATCGACTCGCCGGGGACGAGGGCCCTGTCCGCCTACTCGCCGAGGGCCGCGATCGATCCCGCCAGGATCGCCGAGGCGTTCCACTACCTCCATACCCAGGACCCGACCTGCTGGACCCACGAGATCCAGCTGACACCGTCGGTCCAGAAGCCGAGTTTCTAACGCGCGCTTCGAAACCTGATCTAACGGCCAGGATCGGGGTGGTGCTGTCGCCGCAGACGCAGGACAGCCTCGCCAACCCCCTGACCATGCCCCACCGACGCCGGCCTCCACGATCCCCGGCGCCTATTGACTTTTTACTTTACATATTGCGAAGTCTACATCTGTTTCGCTCTTTGCCATCGTCAACCCCAGTGCACTGCGGCGCGCCGAAGACGGGCTGTCGCGTTCGGTCGCGCAAACCCTCGGCGTTACGCACTAGGCCCTCACCAATATGTGGCTGGCCGATCGGTTGGAGCAACGTGCGGCGGATGCGTGTTGACCGGCGCGGGGTCGGCCGGAAACACCGTATTTACGGTTGATTTACGGTGGATCGAGCGCGTTAGGCCGATTTTACCGCACCAGTTCCCGCATCGCCAGGTCGAGGCCCTGGATGGTCAGGGGGAACATCCGCTCGCCGATGATCTGGCGCATCACGCCGATCGAGGGCGTGTGCTGCCAGTGGCGGGCCGGGGTCGGGTTCAGCCAGGCGACGCTCTCCCAGGTGTTGGTCACCCGGTCCATCCAAACCGCGCCCGGCTCCTCGTTCCAATGTTCCACCGAGCCGCCCGGATAGGTGATCTCATAGGGGCTCATGGTGGCATCGCCGACGAAGATGATTTTATAGTCGCGGCCGTATTTGTTGAGGATGTCCCAGGTGTCGAGCTTTTCGGCGTGGCGCCGGCGGTTGTCCTTCCACACGCCCTCGTAAAGGCAGTTGTGGAAGTAGAAGAATTCCATGGTCTTGAACTCAGTGCGCGCGGCGCTGAACAGCTCCTCGCAGACCCGGATATGGCTGTCCATCGAGCCGCCGATATCGAAGAAGATCAGCACCTTGATGGTGTTGCGCCGCTCGGGTTGCATGATCAGGTCGAGATAGCCCTTGTTGGCGGTTTCCTTGATCGTGCCCTTCATGTCCAGCTCATCCGGCGCGCCCTGGCGGGCGAACTTGCGTAATCGGCGAAGCGCGATCTTGATATTACGGGTGCCCAGTTCTACGGTGTCGTCGAGGTTCTTGTACTCGCGCTTGTCCCAGACCTTGATCGCCTTGCCGTGGCGGCCCTTGTCCTGGCCGATGCGGATGCCTTCTGGGTGATAGCCGTCGGCCCCGATCGGGAAGTTGCGGCCGCGGCCGCGGGCGTTCTCGTCGCCCTCCTCGTCGCCTTCGCCTTCGCCCTGGCCTTGCTTCATCTGCTCCGTGAGCATTTCCATCAGCTTGTCGAAACCGCCCATGGCCTCGATCTGCTTCTTCTCTTCCTCGGTCAGGAAGCTCTCGGTCAGGCGCTTGAGCCATTCGGCCGGGATGTCCGTGGCCTTTTCCACCGCCACCAGCTTCAGGCCCTTGAACACGTGGCCGAACACCACGTCGAACCGGTCCAGGTACTTCTCATCCTTCACCAGCGCCGTTCGGGACAGATAATAAAACTCCTCCACCCGCCGGTTTATCACGCCCTTATCCATGCCTTCCATCAGCATCAGATATTCCTTGAGCGTCACCGGCACCTTGGCGGCTTTCAGTTCGGTGAAGAATTTCATGAACATCGGTATGGGCTCTCTCGCGACCGGATGAGGATGGCGGTCCGGGGCTTTTCTGTCCAGTGCGAACCGCTCCCCGGCGAACCCAGGGTGCGCCTACCGGCTTCTGCGCAGGATGAATTCGTGGTCAAGCGTCGCGCCAACCCTGAAAGCGTATTCGCCGACCTTTTCGAAACCCATGCGTTCATAGAGCCTTTGCGCGCCAAGATTCTCCGACCAGACGCCGATCCACAGGTCGCCGGTCTTTTCGGTCTCCAGCCAATCCAGCGCCGTCCGCAAAAGGCGCGAGCCGCGTCCGCCGCCCTGGAACGTGGACAGCAGGTAGATGCGCTTCAACTCCCCGCAGCCGGGCGTGACGTCCAGGTGGGGCAGGCCGCAGGGGCCGGCGAGCGCATAGCCCACCGCCTCGCCGTCTTCCTCCATCAGCCAGACGGCGGTTGCCGGGTCGGCCAGGTGGCCGCGTGACCGCTCGATGGCGTAGGCCTCGTTCAGGAACGCCGCTAGGTCGGCGGGCGGATAGAGATGGCCGAAGGTGGCGCTGAAGGTCTGGGCGCTCAGACGCGAGAGCGTCTCGGCGTCGCGGACCCCGGCGCGGCGAATAACGGCTTGCGGCATGGTCTCCCGGTGATTCCCGTTCTAATTTGTGGCGATGCAGGTCGCCCTCTACACCCGACGCGGCAGGCTGGACCATCGTCGCCGAGGCGGAAAACTTGTATCGATCCTCGAGGGCGGATACGACCCGCGCGGTCCGGCGAAGTCCGCCACGGCCCATGTCAGGGCGCTGCAAGGGAAATGAGACCATGGCCGGCGCCGTGATCCTGGCTCGCCACGGCGAGCCGGCCCTGACGCGCCGGGTGATGCTCACGGCGAAGGGCTATCGTGACTGGTGGGCTCGATACGAGGAGGGCGGCCTGAAGCCGGGCCAGGTTCCACCGCCAGAACTGGTGGTCCTGGCAGGGGAGGCGGGCGCGGTGTTCTCGTCGACCCGCGAGCGGTCGATCCAGAGCGCCCGGGCCATCTGCGGCGAACGCGCCTTTGTCAGCGACAAGCTGTTTATCGAAGCGCCGCTGCCGTCGCCGCCGATCCCTGGCGCGATCAGGTTCTCGCCCAAGTGGTGGGGCGTGGTGTCAAGGATTTGGTGGGGGCTTTTCAACTATCATGACGGCCAGGAGTCCCACGCCCAGGCCCGTGTCCGGGCGGGCCTGGCGGCGCGCATGCTGGAAGATCACGCGGCGGGCGGGGCCGATGTGGTGCTGATCGCCCACGGCTATTTCAACTTTATGATCGGTCGCGCGCTCACGCTCCATGGCTGGAGGCGTGAGATTGATCAGGGTTTCAGCTACTGGTCCAGCCGGCGGTTCGCGCCTCCTCGTCGTTGACCGGCGTGGATTTGGCCGGCGTTGCGGCTCGCGGCTCTACTCGGCTAGGGTATTTGTATAAAATTCGAAGGAACGGCGACGGCCCAAAATGACTGAACAGACCGACATCGCCGCGCTTTCGTTCGAACAGGCCCTGGCCGAGCTAGAAAAGATCGTCGCCGAACTGGAATCGGGTAAGGCCCCACTGGAACGCTCAGTCGATGTCTATCGTCGCGGGGCATTGCTCAAGGCGCACTGCGAAGCGAAGCTCCGCGCCGCGCAACTTCAGGTTGAGAAGATCATCCTCGGGCCAGGCGGTCCGGTCGGTGTCGAACCGGCCGAGTTCGTCTGATCGTGGCCGCTCTTCTCGCTCAGCAGATCACACAGGCTGCCGACCTCGTCACCGTGGCGCTGGATGAACTGCTGCCACGCGCCGATGGTCCCGAATCACGTCTGACCGAGGCGATGCGCTATGCGGCCCTAGGCCCGGGCAAGCGTCTTCGCCCGTTCTTTGCCTTGGAGACCGGACGAATCTTCGACCTGCCGGAGCGGTCTGTGCTGCGGGCGGCCTGCGCTCTTGAATGCATCCACGCCTACAGCCTGGTTCACGACGATCTGCCGTGCATGGACGACGATGACCTGCGCCGCGGCCAACCGACGGTGCATAAGGCCTATGACGAGGCCACCGCGGTGCTGGCCGGCGACGCGCTGCTCACCTTCGCCTTCGAGATCTTGGCAGATCCGGATACGCACCCTAGCGGCGATGTGCGCGCCGAACTGGTTCGCCGTCTGGCTCACGCTTCGGGCGCGCGAGGCATGGTCGGCGGGCAGATGATCGACATTCTGGGCGTTCACGGCGATCTGGGCGGCGTGGCGCGGATGCAACGGATGAAGACCGGCGCGCTGATCGTTTGCGCCTTTGAGCTGCCATTGGCCATGGCCTTGCCGAAGGACGCCGAGCGCGCCGCCCTCATGGCGTTCGGCCGGGATATCGGTCTGGCCTACCAGATCGTCGATGATGTGTTGGACGCGGAAGGCGATGTAGAATCGCTTGGCAAGGCGGCCGGAGGTAAGGACGCGGCCTTGGGAAAGACCAATTATGTCACCCTGCTCGGGGTTCAGGCGGCCAAGGAGCGGATCGCCCATCTGGTGATCCAGACCAAGGCGCATCTCGATCTGTTCGGCGAAAGAGGTCAAATCTTGCGAACCGCCGTCGATTTCGTGCTAGAGCGTAAAGCTTAAGACTCAACCAGGGCCAATCGCGGGCTTGCATCCTCAACAATCAAACACAGGCGGCACGCGACTTCAGCGCCGCGCAAGGCGGGGGCGCCTGACAGGTCCGACCATGGGTTCAAAAACTCCTCTTCTCGATACAGTCGCCAGTCCGGCTGACACCCGGCGCCTCTCATTGCCCGAGCTTCGGCGACTGGCGGATGAACTGAGGACCGAAACTGTCGACGCCGTGTCGGTCACCGGCGGGCATCTGGGCGCGGGCCTGGGGGTGGTCGAACTGACCGTGGCCTTGCACCATGTGTTCGAGACGCCACGGGACATCCTGATCTGGGATGTCGGCCACCAGGCCTATCCGCACAAGATCCTGACCGGCCGCCGGGACCGGATCCGCACCCTGCGCCAGGGGGGCGGGCTTTCCGGCTTCACCAAGCGCGCCGAAAGCCCATACGATCCGTTCGGCACGGCCCACGCCTCGACCTCGATCTCGGCCGCCCTGGGCTTCTGCGTGGCGCGCGATTTGCGCGGCGAGGACAATGCGGTGATCGCGGTGATCGGCGACGGCTCGATGAGCGCCGGCATGGCCTATGAGGCAATGAACAACGCCGCCGA
>JAYTXV010000380.1:0-2511 GCA_043742805.1 Caulobacteraceae bacterium
GCGGGAGAATGCTAACCCGTCTTATTCACGGCGCGCCTTAAAACGGGCTGGCGGACGTAGCGTAACCGGCTGATTTGGAATAGGTTTTGGTTGCTTATACCAACACTGTTCCGAACCACGGAGGCGCCACGCCCGCCATGGATGACGATACCGATCTTCTGTTCGATCTGCCAAGCGTGGTGCGCAAGAAAGTCAGCGCGGCCTTCGATGGCGGGCGCATCACCTCTGACGGCGGCGTGGCGCTGCTGGCCCTGGCCGACCGGCGGATCGGCATCGTTGATCGCATCGCTGGGCTGATCGCCGATCCGCGAGATCCGGCCCTGGTCACCCACTCGCTGGCCTCGATCCTGCGGGCGCGGGTGCTGGCCATCGCCTGCGGCTACGAGGACGCCAACGACCTGGACCGCCTGCGTGGCGATCCGGCGTTCAAGCTGGCCTGCGGGCGGCTGCCGGACAGCGGCGGCGACCTGTGCTCGCAGCCGACGGTCTCGCGCTGGGAGAACGCGCCGGACCTGAAGACCATTGTGCGGCTGACCTACGCCCTGGTGGACGCCTGGTGCGACAGCTACGCCCGGGAGCCCGAAGCGGTCACCCTCGACATCGATGACACCCTGGACGTGGTCCATGGCGCCCAGCAGCTGTCGCTGTTCCACGCCCACCATGACGCGCGCTGCTTCCTGCCGATCCACATCTACGACACCGCCACCGGCCGCCCGGTCGCAATGATCCTGCGGCCGGGCAAGACCCCTTCGGGCAGGGAGGCCGCTGGCTACCTGCGACGGCTCTACCTGCGCATCCGCCACCACTGGCCGGCGACCCGCCTGACCATCCGTGGTGATGGTCACTATGGCCGGCCGGAACTCATGGACTTCTGCGAGAAGCACGGCCTGGACTATCTGTTCGGCGTCACCGGCACGCCCGCCCTGGCCGCCAAGGTCGAGCACATCGTCGATCCCATCCGCGTCCAGCGCGCCGAGACCAATGCTTCGGCCTTGCGCGGCTTCGCCGAGACCCTCCACGCGGCCAAGTCCTGGAAGCACGAGCGCCGCGTCGTCGCCCGCATCGAGGCTACGCCCATGGGCCTGGATATCCGTTACGTCGTCACCTCGCTGCAAACCCCCAGCCCGCAAGACGTCTACGCCAGGCTCTACTGCGCCCGCGGCCAGGCCGAGAACCTGATCAAGCTGCACAAGGCCCAGCTGAAGAGCGACCGCACCTCCTGCCGATCGCCCTTGGCCAATCAGATGCGCCTGGTCCTGCACACCGCCGCCTACTGGCTGATGCTCACCGTCCGCGACGCCGTGCCCAAGACCCACGCCTTGGCCAAGGCCGAGTTCGCCACCCTGCGCCTCAGGCTCCTGAAGATCGGAGCCCGCATCCGCGAGACCGCTCACCGCGTCCGCATCGCCTTCGCCGCCGCCTGCCCCGAGGCGGCGCTGGTCCGTGAGATCGCCGCCGCGCTGCGGCCGGCCCCGCCCTGACCGGCGGGGCCAAGCCCCCCGAACCGAAAAAACCCTCGTCTCAACCCCAGCGGAGCCAAAACCAAAGCCCAGATCGCGCCGAAAACAGCGCCGCGAGAACCCGCGCCCGCACTTCAACAGCCGCCAGTCCGGCCAAAGCCGTCGTCATCGTGAATAAGACGGGCTAGGCTGTCGGGATCGAGACCGGCGAGCGGGTTGAAGGCGGCCGAAGGCTGGCCGGAGATCTCGAACGGATCGAGCACATAGACCTGGCCGAACCGCGAGCGGGCGCGGGCGGTGATGCGGGCGTTTTCGCCCTTGGGATCGATGCAGAGCACCGAGCGATCAGCGGTCAGCAGGTTGGGGATGATGGCGCCCACGCCCTTGCCCGAGCGGGTAGGGGCGATGGTCAGGAGATGGGCCTGGCCGGCGTAGCGGAGCAGCTGGCCACCCTTGCGGTTCTCGCGCCCCACGATCAGGCCGGCGGCGCCGCCGAGCGAGCTTTTGACTTGGCGTTCGCTGGCGAAGTGCGCCGAGCCGTGGACGCCGCCGTCGCTCTGAAACTCGCCGAACTTGGCCCGCCAGTAACCCACGGCGCTGAATATGCCGAGGAGGCCGGCGGCGACGCTCAAGCCCGTCTGGAGGCCATGGCTGACGTGGGCCACGGCAGCGACGGGGATCAGCACCAGGCGGCCGACCATGGAGCCGATCAGATAGCCGGCGCCGACGTAGATCAGCAGGGCGACGAGCCGCAGGATTCCCCTCATGCTTCGGACTCGAACACCCGCCGGCCGCGATGGCGCCAGATCGCGACGAGCCCCGCGCCACCTTCGCCCTGGAGCCTATCGGCCAGCTCCAGAAACGCACCCAGCAGAGCGGCGCGATCGTCGTCGGTGAGATCGACCAGGCCAGCCTTTTGAACGAGGCCGCCCAGCTCGATCAGTTGCCGGGTGCGGGCGCGGCGTTCGATGGCCCAGGCACGGTTGTCGGAGCGCGCGCGGACGGCCTCAGCGCGCGCCAAGGCCGCCGCCGTCCGCCGTAGCGCCCGCGT
>JAYTXV010000381.1:0-5340 GCA_043742805.1 Caulobacteraceae bacterium
GCGTGATTGGCTTCATAGGCGCCGTGCATGCCCACCATGCCCAGCCAGGCCGGATCGTCGGCCGGAAACGCGCCAAGGCCCATCAGGGTCGAGGTCACCGGCGCCCCGGTCAGGCCGGCCAGCTGGCGCAGGGCGGCGCTGGCCGACGGCCCGGCGTTGATCACCCCGCCACCGGTGTAGAACAGCGGCCGCCTGGCGCCGGCGATCAGGCTGGCGGCCTCGGTGATGGCCGAGGGATCGCCCATCACCTGCGGGTGATAATTGTGGATCGGCTTGGCCGCCTCCGGCGACAGATAGACGCCGCTCGCGAACTGAACGTCCTTGGGAATATCGACAACCACCGGGCCGGGGCGCCCCGTGGTGGCGATGGCGAAGGCCTCATGAATCACCCGCGCCAGATCATTGACGTCCTTCACCAGATAGTTGTGCTTGGTGCAGGAGCGGGTGATGCCGACCGTGTCGCATTCCTGGAAGGCGTCGGTGCCGATCAGGTGGGTCGGCACCTGCCCGGTGAGCACCACCAGCGGGATCGAGTCCATCAGAGCGTCGACGATGGCCGTAACGGTGTTGGTTGCTCCCGGTCCCGAGGTGACCAGCACCACGCCCGGCTTGCCGGTGGACCGCGCATAGCCCTCGGCCGCATGGCCGGCGCCCTGCTCGTGGCGCACCAGCACGTGGCGCAGGCGCGGCTCGTGGAACAGCGCGTCATAGATCGGCAGCACCGCGCCGCCTGGATAGCCGAACAGGTCGGTCACGCCCTGGTCGACGAGCGCGCGCACCACGATCTCGGCGCCGGTCATGATTTCCGGGGCGGGTGGCGCGCCCTGGGTCGCCTTGGTCATAGTCTCGGTGGTCATGGGGGGGTTCGCTTGTGGAAAGGCCAAGAAAAAAGGCCCACGAGGGGCCTTGAATAACACGCGACCGAAAAGGGGCGAAGGCCGCTAGGCCTTCACCACATTCGGTCGCCGACTAAGTACGATCAGCGCAACGCGCATGAGCCTGACTCCTGGATACAGCAAAGGACCTAGGCTCGGGGCATCTCTAGGTCAAGGCGTCGTGTCGCCAATGGCCGCGTCGGCGTTTTCCAAGCGCGGCCAGTCCGGGGTCTGGTTGCGGAACCAGGTCAGCTGCCGCTTGGCGTAGTGGCGGGTGTCCTGACGAGCCTGGGCCAGGGCGTTGTCCAGGGATATCTCGCCGCGCAGATGGGCGGCGAAGGGTGCGACGCCAAGCGCCTTCATCGCTGGCAGCGCGGGGGCAAGGCCGCGCGCGGCGAGCCGCGCTACTTCCTCCAGGGCGCCGGCGTCGAGCATGGCGGCCAGCCGGGCGTCGCAGCGATCATAGAGGGTTTGCCGGTGTGGTTCGACGATCACCCCCCGCCAGCTTCCAGGCGGTAGCGTCGGGTGAGTCCGCGCGTGCCAGTCGGCCATCGAGCGCCCGCTGGCGACCCACACTTCGTAGGCTCGAGTCAGGCGTTGACGATCGGATCCGGCGATCCGCCCGGCCGCCGCGGCATCGACCTCTGCCAGCCGCGCCCGGAAAGCAGCTTCGCCCAACCGGTCGTAGAGCGCTTGGACCTCCAGGCGCGTCGCCGGCGTTACGTTTGGCAAATCGGCCAGGCCTACGGTCAGAGCGCGGAAATAGAGACCCGTTCCGCCCACCACCAAGGCGGGGCGTCCGCGCGCGGCGATCGCGGCTAGAGCCGCCGTCGCCGCCTCAAGCCATCGCCCCACCGACCACGCCTCGCCCGCGTCGGCGACGCCGAACAGGTGATGCGGCGCGATCGCTTGGTCCTCTGAATCCGGCCGCGCCGTCAGCACCCTCAGGTCGGCGTAGATCTGCATCGAGTCGGCGTTGACGATCTCGCCGCCGGTCCGCTGGGCCAAGCGCAGGGCAAGCGCGGATTTGCCACCGGCCGTGGGGCCGGCGATCAGTGTGACCTGCGCCGGATCGGCGATCAACGGCCCTGAAACACCGGCTTGGCCTTGGCCACGAAGGCGGCGGAAGCGGTCTTATGATCCTCGGTCATCATCGTGCGCACCATGTTCTGCGCCTCGACATCCAACACCTCGTTCAAGGTGGCGTGTTCGGCGGCGTTCAGGTTGCGTTTCATATAGCCGATGGCGATGGTCGGCAGCCCGGCCAGATAAAGCGCCCACTCGGCGGCGGCTTCCGCCAAGGCCTCGCGTGGGACCGCTTTGTTGACGATCCCCAGTCTGAGCGCCTCGGCCCCAGTGATCACGTCGGCGGTGAAATACAGCTCCCGCGCCTTGGCCGCGCCCACCAGGTGGGACAGGAAATAGGTTCCGCCATAGTCGCCGGCCAGGCCCACCTTGGAAAACGCCGTGGTCAGCTTGGCGTCTTCGGCAGCGATGCGCAGGTCGCAGGCCAGCGCCAGCGACAGCCCCGCGCCCGCCGCCGGACCCGGGATCACCGCCAGCGTCGGCTTGGGCATGTCGTGCAGCCAGCGGCACACCTCCATGCCGCTTCTCAGGCCATGGATCCTTTGTTCCATATTGAAGCCGCCGCCCGGCGATCGGGGTGCGCTCGTGGCCGCCGCGAACCCCTTCACATCGCCGCCGGCGCAGAACGCCCCGCCGGCTCCGGTCAGCACCACCAACCGCACCGACGGGTCGGCGGCCAGCCGCGGGATCGCCTCGGCCAGAGCCGCCTGCATCTCGCCGGTCAGGGCGTTGCGCGCCTCGGGCCGGTTCATGGTCAGGGTGGCGATACCGTTCTGGTGGGTCTCGATCAGTTGCTCGGTCATGGTGCGTTTCCCTGGGTTTGGATCGACTGCCCCGAAACTCTTGCCATCGGGCCGGTCTCACCCTCAATAGAACACAAATCGGAGGAAACCAGATGGACGGCCAGAGCAAAGGACCCTTGAGCGGCGTTCGCGTCGTCGACTTGACGCAGTTCGTGCTCGGCCCCTACGCCACCCAGACCCTGGGTGATCTGGGCGCCGACGTGATCAAGGTCGAGGAGCCCTCGGGCGATCGCCAGCGCCTGAACGGCAAGGCCCCGGTCAACAAGACCATGGGTCCGGTGTTCGTGGCGCTCAATCGCAACAAGCGCTCCCTGGCGCTCGACCTCAAGGGTGAACCGGGGCGTCGGGCGCTGCGCAAGCTGATCAAGACCGCCGACATCTTCATCCACAACATGCGCCCCGAAGCCGTCGCGCGGCTGGGCTTCTCCTATCAGGCCGTGGCGGAGATCAAGCCCGACATCGTCTACGTCGAGGCCGTGGGCTACGCCTCCGAAGGTCCTTACGCCGGTCGCCAGGCGTTTGACGACCTGATCCAGTCGGCCAGCGGCGCCGCCGGGCTCGCCCAGTTGGTTGACCCAGCCGAGCCGCTCAAGTTCGTGCCTTCGATCATCGCCGACAAGACCTGCGGTCTGTTCGCCGCCATCGCCTGCCTGGCGGCCCTGCGGCACAAGGAAACCACCGGCGAGGGGCAGTATGTTGAGGTGCCGATGCTGGAGACCTTCACCGGCTTCATCATGGCCGAGCACCTCTACGGTGAGACCTATATCCCGCCGATGGGCAAGTTCGGCCACACCACCACCGTCACCCCCTACCGCAAGCCGCTGCGGACCAAGGACGGCTGGCTGATGGTGATGCCGGCCAACCAGACTCAGGCGGCGAAATATCTGGAGCTTGGCGGCATTCCGGGCGCCTATACCAGCGAGCGTTTCCTGTCCGCCAAGGGCTCCCAGGCCAAGGTCGCGACATACAACGCCATGCTGGCCGAGGCGACCGCGACGCGCACCACCGCCGAATGGATGGAGCTTTGCGCCGCCAATTCGGTGCCGGCCATGATCGCCAACACCGCCCGCGATGTTCTCGACGATCCCCAGTTGAAGGTGACCCTGTTCGAGGAGCGGGTCCATGAAACCGAGGGGGCCTACCGCGCGATGAAGCCGGGTCTCCGCTTCAGCAAGACGCCCGCCGCCATCCGGCGCGAGCCGCCCGACGTGGGCCGCGATACAATCGAAATCCTGGCCGAACTCGGCGAAGACGGCGTCGAAGCCGCCCAGCTCCATGGAACCCAGCAATGACCGACAGCGCCGAAGTCCTTTATGAACTTTCCGACCACATCGCCACTATCACTCTCAATCGCCCCGAGCGGATGAACACCATCTCGCGCCGGATGCTGGGCGAACTGACCGCCCATCTGGTCACGGCCGACGAGGATCCCGACGTGCGGGTGGTGATCCTGACGGGCACGGGCCGCGCTTTCTGCGCCGGTCTTGACCTCAGCGAGGTCACCCGCCCGGTCGAGCCTGGCAAGGAGGGGATCAGCAACAGTACGAACGGCGCCACCAACCTCGACCTGCGCAACACCCCCCCGACGGTGATGTTCAACATGGGCAAGCCGACCATCTGCGCTCTGAACGGTTCAGCCGCCGGCTATGGCATGGACACCGCGCTGGGCTGTGACATCCGCATCATGGCCCAGGGCGCCAAGATGGCGGCCGCCTTCACCAAGCGCGGCATAGTGCCGGAGTCGGGGGGCACTTGGTTCCTGCCGCGCCTGATCGGCTGGTCCAAGGCGGCCGAACTGATCTTCACCGGTCGCACTCTGAGCGCCGACGAATGCGTCGAATGGGGCTTGGCCTCCCGCGTGGTCCCCAGCAACGAACTCGCCGCTGTGGCCCGCGAAATGGCCATGCAGATCGCCGCCAACGCCCCCCTGGCCGTCCAGGCCTCCAAGCGGATGATGCGCATGGGCCTGAACGAGACCTTCAACGACCACGTCCACCACGTCTTCCTGCAACTGCTGCCCCTGATGCGCTCCGAGGACGCCCGCGAAGGCATGCTGTCGTTCATGGAAAAGCGCGAGCCGGTGTTCAACGGGCGGTAGACAATTGGGGTGATGGTGTGGTCAACGACGTTGTGCCAACCCTTGGAAAACGGGCCGGCCGGATTACCAGACATTACGTGACCTCCATCAGCTAATAGCGCTTGATAGGCTTCGTGACGCTTTCCTTCGGCCGATCTCTATGAGCCGTGTTTTGTCCGGGCCAGTCGATCGGCCAGCAGGAGATTGGGCGCCCAGCAAAGCCAGGCGATGGCCGCATAGGCGTCATGAAAGCCGAAAGGCGCGATGAGGGCGGCCGGCAGGTAAAGGCGTAGTGTGACCCCGGCCAAAGTCAGGGCGAAACTGCGAACCATCCAACGCCGGTGCGAGGCGATATCGCCGGATACGATGGCGGCGACCGCCCGCGCCGTGGTCCACAGCCAAAGAACCGCGAGGGTCAGAAAGCCGGCGGCGGCGACCGGGCCGCCGTTGCTGCCCAGGGCGATGGGAAGGGCCGCCAAGCCGCCGACGAGACATGCCG
>JAYTXV010000382.1:0-6542 GCA_043742805.1 Caulobacteraceae bacterium
GGCTTTGGGAATGGCACGTAATCGGCGAGGCCGGGGATGCGTCCGACGACGGCGCCGAGCCTGGCTCATGACCGGCGCCATCGATACCGTCGAACCCCAAGTGATGGCCTCCAGGCCGCGCGAGTCGGTGTTCGTCGCCGCCAATGCCGGGTCGGGCAAGACCTCGACCCTGGTCAAGCGCGTCGCGCGCCTGTTGCTGGACGGGGCGCGGCCCGAGGCGGTGCTCTGCGTTACCTACACCAAGGCCGGGGCGGCCGAGATGCAGCGGCGCCTGTTCCAGGACCTTGGCGAATGGGCGGTGGCCAAAGACGAAGATCTGACCAAGGCCCTGGTGGGCATCGACGAGGGGCATCGCCCGCTCTCGAAAGCCCGCGCCCTGTTCGCCCGCGCCCTGGAGACCCCCGGCGGCCTGAAGATCCAGACCATCCATGCTTTCTGTGAAAAGCTGCTGCGCCGTTTCCCCCTGGAGGCCGGGGTGTCGCCGGGCTTCACCGTCCTCGAGGACGCCGCCGCCGTGGAGGTGTCGCGCCGCGCCCGCGACCGGGTGGCGGAGCTTGCCACGCTCGATCCCGATGGTCCGGTCGGACAGGCCTACGCCCATTTTTCGGTCCGGCTCGACTGGGCGGCCTTCAACACCCTGTTCGCCGAATTCGAGACCAAGCGGTCGGCAATCGCCGCCTATGTCGGGTCCCGCGAGCGCATGGGTGGCTATATGCTGTCCCTTTGGCGGGCGGTGGGATTCGCTGACGTGGAGTCCAGCGTGGAGATTGCCGCCGAGGCGGTGAATTTTACGCACTGGGCGGCCTGGAAACGCGCTGCGGCCGCTCTCGACCTGGGCGCCGGAAAGACCGATCAGACCCTGGCCGCCAGCTTGCGGGCGGTAGGGCCGCACTCGGATTTCCGCGACCTCTGGTCGGTATTCTCAACCCAGGTCGGCGCTGCCCGCACCAAGCTCGGGACCAATTCGGTGGACGCCCAGACCCGCCAGTGGCTGATCGACGAACAGACCCGTCTAGGACAAGTCGCCGAACGCTTGAAGGCCGCGCGCATCGCCGAGGATAGTGTCTTCGCCCTGACGCTCGCCCAGGCCTATGGCGGCGCCTATGCGGCGGCAAAGGCCGGCCGGGGGGCCCTCGACTTCGGCGACCTGATCGATCTATCCCGCTCGCTGCTAACCGAGCGGCTGGACGCCGCCTGGGTGCTCTACAAACTCGACGGCGGCCTCGATCACATCCTGCTGGACGAAGCCCAGGACACCGCACCCGACCAGTGGGATATCCTGCGGGCGCTGTCGGCCGAATTCTTCGTGGGCCTCGGCGCCGGCCGGCCAAACCGCACGCTGTTCGCCGTGGGCGATGAGAAACAGTCGATCTTTTCGTTCCAGGGCGCGCGTCCCGAACGCCTCGCCGTGGAGACCCAGGCCTTCGAGCGCATGGCCGAGGCCGCCCGGGCCGGCTTTGGCCAGGTAAAGCTGCTGGAGAGCTGGCGGTCCACACCGGAGATTCTCTCCTTTGTGGATCTGGTTTTCAGGCCCCCGGAAGCCCTGAAGGGCCTGCTCCCCGGGGTTGGTGAGAACGTTCAGCCTTTTCCGATCAAGCATACCCCCAAGCGCGATCCCACCGGCTGCGTCGAGCTTTGGCCTCTGGAGGTTTCCCTCGCCGGCGACGAGCCGGACGTCTGGGCGCCGGTGGATAGCGAACCGGCCACGGGCGCCGGCAAGCGCCTGGCCACGCGCATCGCCCGGTCCATCGCGGCGATGATCGCGAGAGGCGACGTGGTCCTGGATCGTGGAACACGTCAAATGCGTCCGTGCAGGGCTGGCGATGTGCTGATTCTGGTCCGCCGACGGCAGGCTCTGTTCGAGGAGATCATCCGGGCGCTGAAACGCGAGGGCGTGCCGGTGGCCGGCGCCGACCGCCTCAAGCTCTCGACCCATGGCGTCTTCGCGGACCTGCTCGCCCTGGCGCGGTTCGCCTGCTTCCCGCCCGACGATCTCAATCTCGCCGGCGTGCTGCGCGGTCCGTTCTGCGATATCGACGAGGAGAGCCTGTTCGACCTGGCGAGGGACCGCCCTGGCCGGCTTTGGCCCGAGTTGCTCAAACGCGCCGCCGAACGTGATCCGTGGCGCGCCGCAGTCGACCTGCTGAACTGGACCCGGGCCGAGGCCGGCCGCCTGGCGCCATTCGATTTCTACAGTCGCTTCCTGGGTCGCCTGGATCGGCAGGGCCTTTCGATGCGCCGGCGCCTGCTGACCCGCATGGGGGGCGAGGGCGAGGAGGCGCTCGACGCGTTTCTGGCCCAGACCCTGGCCGCCGAAGGGCGGGGTCACCGCGACTTGGAGACCTTTATCGCCGTCATGGCGGCCAGTGAGATCGAGATCAAGCGCGAGCCCGAACAGGCCGTCGATCGGGGCGGCGGCAAGGTGCGGCTGATGACCGTCCACGGCGCCAAGGGCCTGGAGGCGCCGATCGTGATCCTGCCGGATACCACCAGCCGCGCCACGCCGATTGGCGGGCGGCTGCTGGAGGCCGCCGATGGGGCTTTCCTCTGGGCGCCGCGCCGGCCAGACGACTGCCCGGCGTCCGCCGCCGCCTGGATGGCCTTGCAGACCGCCACCTGGGATGAGTCCTCTCGCCTGCTCTATGTTGCCCTCACCCGCGCCCGCGACCGGCTGATTGTCTGTGGCGTGGCGATGAAGCAGGCCAGGGCCTTTGAGGGCAGCTGGTATGACTATGTCAGCCGCGCCTTCGACGAGGCGCCGAACCATGCCTTCTCCTTGGAGGCCGGTGGCGAGGGGCGCCGCTATGGTGTCGATCCCGCCCAGGTACCGGGCGCCGTGGCCACGGACGCCGGCGACATCGTCCCGCCCGCATGGACGGGGATGCTGGCGCCTGTCGCCGCCGCCGACCACGCCTCACCAACCAGCCTGGCCGACGCCGCCAAGGGGCCAGCGCCGTCGCCGTTGGCCCAGATCCACGGTTTGGGGCGATACCGCCGGGGTGATCTGATCCACCGCCTGCTCGAGCGGCTCCCCGATCTCGAACCCGGCCGCTGGGCCGAGGCCGCTCGGCGGCTGCTGCTCAAGGAAACCGACCTCAACGACGATCAGCGCACCGAGATGGCCGCCGCCGCCCTGGGTGTGCTCGGCGACCCGGTGTTCGCCGATGTTTTCGGCCCCGGATCGCGGGCCGAGGTGGCCTTGGCCGGCGGCGCCGCCGCCTTGCCCGAGGGGTTGGTGATCTCGGGCCGCATCGATCGGCTTGTGGTCAGCCCGGACCGGGTGCTGGTCATCGATTTCAAGACCAATCGCCCGGCTCCCGGCCGGGTCGAAGACGCCGATCCGGCCTATATCACCCAGATGGCGGTCTACGCCGCCGTCCTGGCGGAAATCTATCCGGGTCGGTCGATCGAGGCCGGTCTGGTCTGGACGGATGGGCCTTCATTAATGCCCGTGCCTTCGGCGATGATTGCCAAGGCGCTGGAGGATCTGGCGGTCAAGGCCTGAGAGTAGATCGCGCTTCGGGCGCCTCGCTGGCGTCGCCGTGGACCTCCTCGCGGATGACTCTCAGGGTCACCACGTTTAGATATTGCACCAGGGCCGCGTTGAGCTCCTCGAACTCGGGCCAGAGCACCTGGTCGACGAAGCCCTTGGGGACCTTCAGCATCACCGTCGTCAGGCGTTGGCGATAGAGGCGGTAGGGTTCGAGGCCGTAGCGGCGGCACAGCGCCAGGAACAGGCGCCGTGACCACTGATCGCTTAGCGAGAACTGCATCTCGACCGGTTTTTCACTGCATTGCAGGGCCGCCAGACGGGCGCGAACCCGAGTCAGGGCGGCGCCGGCGGCGACTCGCTCGCCCTCGGTTCCAGCTCCGGCGAACAGCGTCTCGATCTTGCGCAGTTTTTCCCGTAGCTGCGTTTCTTCCGATGTCGAACTCAAGTCTTCCTCTCAGCGCCTGCCCGACCCGACCATGGGCCGCCGCCGCAGTCAATCGGTGAGCACGCGGTCGATTGGACCGTAAGTTCGGCCGCGGGCTCTTGAACCCCCGGCCCATCCCCGGCAACTTTCGAATCGCCCGGGACACGCCCTGGCGCGGGATGCCCAATGACCGCGATCATCGCTCCGACGTCGCCGCGCCCGTTCATCCGCAGCATGAAGGTCACCGGCGTGCTGTTGCTGACGCTCTCGGCGGTGACTCCGGCATCCTCGGTATTTGTGGTCATCCCTGGCGTCATCGGCCAGGCGGGCACTGGGGCCTTCATCAGCCTTGCGGCAGCCGCCCTCGTCGCCCTGGCCATGGCGCTGGTCTAAGCCGAACTGGCCTCGGCCTTCCCGCACGCGGGCGGCGAATATGCGATGCTCGGCCGCACTCTGGGACCGTTCGTCTGCTTCGTGTTCATGGGCATGAACCTGGTGGGCTCCACTCTGGCGCCAGCGGTTCTGTCGCTTGGAGCCAGCGACTATGTGGCGGCGATCTGGCCGAACGTCGGGCGCATACCCTTCGCCGTGAGTATCGTGGCGTTATCGATGCTGCTGGGCATTTTCAACATCCGGGTCAACGCCTGGGTGACGGGCGTATTCCTGCTGGTGGAAGTGCTGGCGCTGGTAGTGCTGGGCACGCTGGGTTTCGCCCACGCCCAGCGGCCGATCAGCGAGTTCATCACCCATCCGGTGGTCCTGAGCCTCGGCCATCTGGCGCCGACGCCGATCGCCATGATGGGCCTGGCCACGGCGGTGGGGATCTTCTTGTATAACGGCTTCGGCGCCGCGGTCTATTTCAGCGAGGAGATGCATGAGGCGCCCCGGCTGGTGGCGCGCACCATCCTGCTGGCCCTGGTCCTCACCGTCGCTTTCGAGTTCATTCCTGTGATCGCGGTGCTGATGGGGGCGTCGGACTTGAAGGGCCTGCTGGCGTCGCAAAGTCCGTTCAGCGACTTCCTGTTGAGGACCGGCGGGCGGACCCTGGACACCGTCGTCAGCCTTGGCATTGCCTTGGCGATCGTCAACGCGGTGATCGCAACGGTGCTGATCAATGCGCGGTTCCTGTTTTCCAGCGGCCGTGACGGGGTGTGGCATGGATGGTTCAACACCGCCCTGACGCAGATGCATGGCCGCTTCCAGTCGCCCTGGGTGGCCACTCTGCTGGCCGGCGCCTCGGCCTGCGCCACCTGTTTCATCCCGTTCCACACCTTGCTGGTGATGAACGGGACCGGCGTGGTGGTGATGTATCTGCTGCTTTGCCTGGCCGCCATCGCCGGGCGGATCACCGGGTCGACCGCCCACGCCGCCTATCGGATGCCGTGGTTTCCACTAGCCCCGGTTTTCGCCCTGGTGGCGCTGATCTATGTTGTCTACGCAAACTGGATCGATCCCGAGGTCGGCCGGCCCAGCCTGATCGTCAGCCTGGTGCTGATCGTGCTGGCCACGGGCTATTTCCTGGTTCTGCGCCGGGGTCGCGGCTCGGCGATCACCCTGAACGGTCCACCCTGAGCTGGGGACGGCGCCAGAAAATCTCGACGGGGGTTTGCGGGTCATCCGGCCCGCGGCGGTTGACCCGGCGCGCCGCCCGCCTAAATGCTTAGCCCACAAGAGGAGTCTTCCATGAGCACGATCGCCGTCACCGACACGTCGTTCGAAACCGATGTCCTGAAATCTTCCAAGCCGGTGCTGGTGGACTTCTGGGCAGAGTGGTGCGGGCCATGCCGCCAGATCGCGCCGGCTCTCGAACAGATCGCCAAGGAACTTTCCGGTTCGGTCACGGTGGCCAAGCTCGACATCGAGGCCTCCCCGATGACACCCTCGAAGTACGGCGTGCGCGGCATTCCCACCATGATGCTGTTCAAGGACGGCCAGATGGCCGCGATGAAGGTCGGCGCCATGCCTAAACAGAAGATTCTCGACTGGCTGGCCGAGACGGGCATCCACGCCGACGTCGCCTGACCGGCTGCTGTATCAGCCTGGCCAGGTTTCGGGCGCCATCGCCAGGACATCGCCGATGAAGTGCAGGGACCCGCAAATCACGATGTGAGGGACCGGGCCGTCCGTATCGAGCGCCTGCCGAAGGGCGTTTTTGACCCCGTCGGCCGTCCGGGCATCCAAACCCTGGCTCCTCGCTGCCTCGGCCAGGGTTTCGGCCGGGGTGGCGCTGGGCGAATTGAATCCGGTCGTAAAGACCCGCGGGGCCAGATCGTGGAAGGCGGCGAAAAAGCCCGAGGCGTCCTTACGGCCCAGCATTCCAGCGATCAGGGTGACGGGGCGGCCGTCCCGGGCCGAGAGCCGCGCGCAGGCGTCGGCCAGGGCGCGGCCGGCGTGAGGATTGTGGGCGCCGTCGATCCACAAATCGGTCGCTTCGGCCATCTGCGCCAGGGGCCCCTTTGTCAGGCGCTGGAAGCGGCCGGGCCAGGCGACCCCTGCGACACCTCTGCCCATGGCCGCCTCGTCGATCCGCTCGTCGTCCAGTGACAGAAGCGCGGCGACAGCCAGGCCTGCGTTGGCGAACTGGTGCGCGCCCAGCAGGCCGGGCGGCTGCAGGTCGAGCAGGCG